>NZ_RQVB01000004.1:0-202243 GCF_003992265.1 Veillonella sp. CHU594 | reverse complement strand
TATGGTGACCCGTGGGGGAATCGAACCCCCGATACCGCCGTGAAAGGGCGGTGTCTTAACCGCTTGACCAACGGGCCATGTTGTAAATGGTGACCCACCCGCGACTCGAACGCGGGACACCCTGATTAAAAGTCAGGTGCTCTGCCAACTGAGCTAGTGGGTCATAAAATGGCAGGGGTGGATGGGATCGAACCATCGCATGTCGGAGTCAAAGTCCGATGCCTTACCGCTTGGCTACACCCCTGTGTTGTGGGGTGAGTAATGGGGATCGAACCCATGCATAACGGAGCCACAATCCGCCGTGTTAACCGCTTCACCATACCCACCACAGGATATTTATTCTGTTTAGCACTGTCGTGCCTTAGAACGATATTTAGTATATCAGTTAATTTTTTTTGTGTCAACCACTTTTTAAAAAACTTTTTTAACTGCTATCATATCTCATCCTCGATACTAAGCAATAAAATTATTGCTCTATCGCTGATGTTTTTAAAGTATATCAAAAAACTTTTTACATGTAAACCCCTTTTTTCATTTTTCTTTCATTTTATAACTAAATAGAGAAAGTTAAGGGTTTCCTAACTTTCTCTATTCTCTACATTCTTTTAAGGTATCATTATCTCTATTAATAGTTTACATCACATATCAGTTGACCTTATTGTGTATACACTATCTGTCTTTTTAAATTAACTTAGCTAGATCATTTAAGTTTTCAGCCATTGTAGGATGTGTAAAGATTTGGTCACGTAAGTATGTATACTTAATATCGTTGTCCATGGCCATTTTAATAATGTTAATTAACTCTTCAGAGTTTTTACCAAATAAGGTAGCTCCCAGGATTAAACCAGTGTCTTTGTTAACTGTTAACTTAAATACACCGCGTGGATCTTGGTTTACTGCATGACGCGGCATATTATTTACTGGTAATGCCACTGTCACCGCACTTGGATATTGTGCTTTCGCTTCTTCTTCATGTAAACCTACATGAGATAGAGCAGGTGTAATAAAAGTAGAATATGGCACGTGTGCACGATTGCCTAACTTATAACTTTCATCTCCGTGCAATACACGATTCACAATGCGGAAGTCATCAAGGGATACATACGTAAATTGTTGTCCTCCGTTCACATCACCTACGGCAAACACATTAGGAATAGATGTCATCAATGTATCATCCGTTACGATGGAGCCATTAGGACGAACTTGAATATCTGTATTCTCTAGGCCAAGCCCTTCTGTATTTGCTTTGCGACCTGTAGCATGTAACAATGCATCGAAGACGAACTCTTCTCCACTTTCAGTCACTACAACTACAGTATCACCAACGTTTTTAATTTCTTTTGTGACAGCGTTAAAGTGGAATCGAACGCCATCTTCTTCTAAATATTGTTGCGCCAACGCAGCTACATCTGCATCTTCACGTTTTAAGATTCTATCGCCACTTTCAAAAGCAGTCACCTCAGCACCTAAACGTGCGTATAAATTAGCGAACTCAATGCCAATGTTACCGCAACCAATGATACCTAATCGTTTTGGCAATGTAGGCAAAGCTTGTAGTTCAGTGCTGTTGTACACAAATTTAGATGTAGATAGACCTGAAATTGGAAGTACTACATTAGTAGCCCCTGTGTTGATGATGATAATTTCAGCTGTCAATGTTTCCACGCCATCTGCTGTTGTTACTTCTACTTCTTTATTGGAAGTAAATTTACCATGACCAGTATACACTGTTACATTTGGATTGGATGTTAACATGTTTAAGTTCTTCGCATTTAACTTTCCTACTACTGTATCACGAGTTGCCTTTGCAGCTTCATAGCTTTTGCCTTTATCCGCACCAACAATCATCGTTTTTGTTGGGATACATCCGATGTTGATACATGTACCACCGTACATAGCTGGATCTTGTTCAATTAAAGCGACTTGTTTTCCTTCTTTGCCAAATGTGGCAGCTAATGTTTTACCTGCTTTCCCAAAGCCGATAACGAGTAAGTCATATTGTTTCATTATAGTCTCCCCTTTTGTTAATTCACATGAATAAAAATATATTATATGTTTCATTGTAAATACAATATTGCTTTTATTGTATACCTATTCACTAGGAATTTCAATACTATATATCACAAATATTTTTCCAGCTCCATAGTTTCAGCAAGTTTTTTAACTAGCTGCACTTAGATACAGTATTTTAATATATCTACTTAGTGACAAAAATATCATGCGTTTACCTATTATTTATGAACTTGCCATGTTCGGTTGTATAACCCATACAAAAAACTAGCACTTTCACAAAGAAAGTGCTAGTTCGTCACTCACTATAGCACTCCTAGGTAAAGAGTTTATTCTGCAATTCGAGCTTGTAAATATTGTTTTACAAATGTTGGCAATACGAATGCAGATTTTTGGATGCCATAGTTATAGTATTTAGTTGTAAAATCTTGGGCACGATTTGGATCCCATTCTAATGGGTCATGTTTCTTAGATCCCATAGTAAAGCAATGCATACCTGTTGGATATAACGGAATGAATGCTGTATATAGGCGAGTCACAGGGAAATGTTTATTTACATAGTAAAATACATCAGATACTAGTTGTTGATGCATTACTGGAGATTCTGTTTGTTGTACAAATAAACCATCTTCCTTCAAGGCACGATATGTATTTTTATAGAATTCTTCTGTAAATAAACCTTCGCCAGGTCCGATTGGGTCAGAGCAATCTACGATAATCACATCATAGAAGTTTTCTTTTTCCGCTACATGACCAATACCGTCACCAATGGTTACCGTCAATTTTGGATCTTGGCGAATCATAGCGTCAGCAATAGATGGCAAATATTGTTTTGCCAATTCCACTACTTTACCATCGATTTCTACCATTGTCACTGTTTCTACACAGCTATGGCGTACACATTCTCTAGCCACGCCACCATCACCGCCACCGATGATCAATACATGCTTAGGATTTGGATGCAGGAATAACGGAATGTGGCTCATCATTTCATGATACACAAATTCTTCTCGTTCCGATGTTTGAAACACTCCATCTAACACAAGCATATTACCGTATTCTAAGCTATGAGCGACTTCTATGGTTTGAAAGTCGGATTTTCCAGAATATAAAATTTCATCCACTTCTGCGCATAACGCAAGATGAGGGGATTGCAGTTCTTTAATCCATTGTGTCATATCTTACTCCTCACATTGTGACTGGATGTATAAAAAGGCTCCACCCAGCAAATTATCTCGTAACCAACGGCGTAGTGAAAACGTTCGTTCCATGCCTTCATCATAGACAACACACCGTGTATCATCGTTGTTGACCTGCATAGACACGATAGGAACCCAATGCCATGTAGATAGGCCTTCTTCCTGTCCACGATGACGATTTAAAAAAGCAACAGGACAGTTCTGTTCCAAACCACGTTGGATAAAGGCTGTAACTTCTTCCACGCTATAAGGGCTTCCTTTCAAAGGGAAAATAGGTAGACGTTGCACCGCATAGGATAGATTGTGATCCTCCATATATTGGTTGACACCTTGTTCCCACCAAGTACTTTTATAGAGTCCACCACCATAGCGAGGGCGCACGTATTCCCATACTTGATTCATGCGTTCCAAGGCTTGATCACCGTCTGCAACAGTCTCAACAGGTAAATATCCATCGCGGAAAAGGACATAGGAAATCACTTGTGTCGCCGTTGTAGGACCACAACCAGCTAAGCGTTTCCACGCATCTTCGTACCACTCTTGGTCATACCCATAGGAAAAATTCCCATCCTTTTTCACTTGTAACCATTCAGGATGTTCTAACCGATAGCGTTTAATGCCTGCCATTAGTCTTCTACTACCTCAACAGTTTGCATGCGGTCACCTTGTTGGATTTTATCTACTACATCCATACCTTCGATAACTTGACCGAACACAGTGTGAACGCCGTCTAAATGAGGTTGTGGTTCGTACACGATAAAAAATTGGCTGCCCCCTGTGTTAGGTCCACGATGTGCCATGGATAAAGCACCACGAACATGTTTATGTGGGTTACCTTTAGTTTCGCATGGAATTGTGTAACCAGGGCCACCTACGCCTGTACCCATTGGGCAACCACCTTGAGCCACAAAACCAGGGATAACACGATGGAATTTCAAAGTATCATAAAATCCTTCTTTGATTAATTTTTCAAAGTTAGCTACTGTACCAGGAGCTTCGTTTTCAAATAATTCGATAACAATGTCACCGTATTCCATATGAATAATTGCTTTTTTCATTACTGTACCTCCAAAAAAGTTCTAATGACATGACCCGCTAAATGCAATCCTGCTACAGAAGGAACAAATCCACAGGAACCTGGACTTCTAGAGTCATCATCACGGTTCGGTGTCATCGGTTGTTCTGTAGAGAATAATACGGTTTGCTTTTTAATGCCACGACGACGCAATTCTTTACGCATAACTTTCGCCAATGGGCATGTATGGGTCTTACTAATATCTGTAATCTTCAATTGATCAGGCCACATTTTATTTCCTGTTCCCATAGAAGATATACAAGGTATATTTCTATTATAACACGTTTCGATGATAGATAGTTTAGCACTTACCATATCAATGGCATCAATGACAAAATCCGGATTAATATCGGCAATGAAAGTAGGATGACTTTCACCAGTATATACCATATCATAAGCCTCAATATGTAGATTAGGATTGATTGCTAAGGCTCTCTCTTTTGCGACCTCTACTTTACGTTGACCTACCGTGCTAGGCAAAGCAATAAGCTGACGATTAATATTGCTCACCGTCACTTTGTCACCATCGACAATAATTATATGCCCTACGCCAGAACGAACCAACGCTTCTAGGGCAAAGGAGCCTACACCACCGCATCCAAAAAGAAGGACTTTTTTACCTTGTAGGGTTTTAATTTTTTCTTCCCCTACCAACCATTGTAAGCGCGTTAACATATGTTCCATATTAATAGGCTCCTGCTGGGATAATTTCAGTCCAATATCCATCTGGATCAGCAATAAAATAAATGCCCATTGCTTCATTCTCATAGACAACGCAGTTCATAGCCTTATGTTTTGCTAACGCTCCTGCATAATCATCTACATAAAATGCCACATGGAATTCATTATCCCCTAAATTATAAGGACGCTCCCAATCACGTAGCCATGTCAATTCTAATCGATGCGGATTGGTACCATCCCCTAAATAGACGATTTTAAAAGATCCATCTTCTCCATCGATATGACCGACTTCTTCTAACCCTAATGCGTCTTTATAAAAGGATAAACTTGTATCCAAATCTTTCACGTTAATATTATTATGAGCAAAGCTAAATTTCATACTTCCTCCTTAATTCCTAGTAAATAACAGTATTATTCTAACATAGGTACTACGGGAATACAATCACTGCACTTGAAAGTAGGCCCTGCTTCCCTCATCCGTTTTTGTCACCACCAAGTGTGCACCAATTTGTTGTTGTAATTCTGGCACATGAGATATGATGCCTACCAATCGTCCTTGGGATTGCAATGCTACTAGTGTTTCCATTGCCACATCTAAGGTATCTGGATCCAAAGTTCCAAACCCTTCATCAATAAACATGGTATCCAAATGAATACCTCCCGCATAAGATTGAATGACATCCGCCAATCCCATAGCTAAACCTAAGGACGCTAAAAAGGTTTCTCCTCCAGACAACGTATTGGCAGGGCGGCTTGCCCCTGTATAGGCATCAAAGACAGCAATATCCAACCCCCGTGCGCCACGACCTCCTTCTTCTACCGATCGTTCCAATCGATAGCGACCACGACTCATATCATGAAGTCGTAGGTTCGCCGCACACAACACTTCTTCCAGGATAGCACCTAGTACATAGCGTTCAAAGCTGACCCCTTTCATACCTGAATCACCGCCATTGGCTAAATCGGCTAAGCCGAAGATAAATGCCCGACGATCCGACAATACTTTAGTGGACTCTTCCAACCCAGTAATTTCTTGTATTGTCTTTTCTTTAGCTAGAACTTGAGATTTCAGGGTACCAATAGTTTCCCCCAATTCTTTTAATTCCTGTTCTATTGTTTCCACAGCACCCTTGGCTATTTCCTCTGGCACTGTAGTATAGTTGGCTAAATCACTTCGCACTTCTTCTAACAGAGAGCTTAGTCGCAATGTTTCGTTGTTATAGACACTAAAGGTTTCTTTCCATGCTGGCAATTTATCAAATGCATGAGATTCCTGTTTAAATGCATCAATGGTAAGAGATTCCGCTGCTAACACTTGCTCGATTTCCTTGTCCAAGAATTCTATATCCTGCGCCATGCGATCCTGTTGTTCTTTAATAGTCCCTATTTCTGTGATGAGCGCCACCTTTTGTTCTTGGCTAGCTTGACGCGCGGCTTCTACCTCTTTACGGTCCGCTTCATACCGTTTCAGAGAATCTGCGAGATCTTTCACCTCAGCCGTATACGTTTCCACCGTAAAAGGAGCTATACTCTTTTCAATACGATGCATTTCTGTTGTCATGTGGTGAACATCTTGTTTAATCGTCTCTATCTGACCAGCTAAAGTAGTCAATTCCAGTTGTTTTGTATGAAAGTTAGCTTCTTCTACTTGTATTGCCTTATGTAATGTTTCTAATCTTTCTTCCAATTCTACTTTAGTGGTTTCAGCAACAACTAACTCATTTTGTATCGTTTTAAACGCTTGGTCTATGGTTTCTATATCTGCAGATACCTTCCACCATTGGAGGCGTTCAGCTACCCTATCTATGTCCTTGACTTGTATAGCCGATTCCAACATATTCCCCAAGTGAATAATAGCTTTTCTTTGCACACCTTCTGTTACATTTGGATAGCTTTCACATAAACGATTCCATTCTTTACTATATCGTTCTACTTCTTCTTCACTGTGGCTTAGCTTGGTTTCTATCGTTGCCACCTGTGTTTGACTAGCTTGGAACTCTCTGCGGAATCTATCTACCGTTTCTCTAACAATGTTTTCCGACGGGGCTTGTGCTAGTTGTGGATGTTCTAAGGAACCACAAACAGGACACGGCGAATCATCTTCCACTTGCAAACTCACTTCATAGGCTTGGTGTTGTCGTAATAATTGCTCATTATGATGATATAGACCTTCACGCGTCTTGCAGACCTGTCGTTCTTCCTCCAACTGTTGACTATGAAGATTTCTAGCATCCCAAGCAGTTTGGAGTTTGTTAACAACCCCCTTTAAGGAATCCCACCAACTCCGCAGTTCACTGGTACATAATTTTTCCTCACCTAAGGAAGCATAATTTTGTAACTCTGTCTTTATACCTTCTAATGTTTTACGATGCAACTCCAGCTCTGCCTGACTTGTAGTTACCTCCTGTTGTAGAGCCTGTTGTTGCTCCACTTGCTGTGCTTTCGAAGCCTCTATATCATTCCTTTTTGTCACAAGTTCGCCATACCACTCCACCTCTTGTTGCAAGGCCTGTAATTGGTGGTATTGCTCTTGTTGCTTTGCATACGTTTCCTCTTGAGCTATTAGCTGTTTCCACTTAGACTCTAAGGTTTGTAAACTTCCTTCCACGGACTGCAACGATGTTTTCAAGGCTTCTAATTTTTCTTTATCCGTTCTGAAAATATCTTGCAATTTCTCATAGTCTTTCATAGACCTCCGAACTTCTTGCAACCGTTCCCAACGTCTAATAGCCTCCCCTAATGCAAGATGCGCCGACTCTCCTTCTTGATGAGTAGCCAAGGCTTGACTGTATTGATCTTTGCGCGATACTAGGTTGGCATAGGTTTCGTACTTAGCATAGGCTGTTTGCAAAACATCGCACTGCTCCTGTTTCTCCTTACGTTCTTTTTCACGAATCCCTAATACAGCACGTTCTTCTTCCGTCAATGCCACTAAGTCCTGTAACGTATCTACTGTGTAGGTACTCAATAAAAACTCAACCTTTTGCAATGTATCTTGAATCCCTACGGTAGATTTAGTCAATTCTTCCTTCAATACATCTTGCATGCGTTTATACACAGAGGTTTTAAAAATCGTATGTAGCAATACTTCCCGTTCTGATGTGGGGGCTACTAACAATTTTCTAAAATCACCTTGCGGTAATAGGACAACTTGCAAAAATTGATCTACACGAAATCCAATGATCTGTTGTACATAGTCACGAATTTCTTGGGCTTTTGTAGCGAGTAATTTCCATTCTTCATCAATCCATTCACTGATAGAAGCAGTTGCTAATACCGTTCTTGTACCAGTGCCTCGTTTTTTCTGTAATTCTTGTTTTGGAGTTCGCTCCATCCTATATCGATGATCACCTACTTGAAACTCAAACACCACTGATGTAGGTGTAGTAGCATCTGCATAATCGCTACGCATATCAGATCCATCACGAAGGCCACCACTGGTTTGACCATATAGGGCATATACAATGGCATCTAATATACTTGTTTTTCCTGCCCCTGTAGGACCTGTAATCAAAAACATGGATTGATTTGCCAATACGGCAAAATCAAGGATTACTTTCTTAGGATACGGGCCAAAGGCAGTCATTTCTAATCGTAAGGGTCTCATGCTTCTTCCTCCCTTAATACACGATGCCACAAACCTTCCATATACTCTAATTCTTCTTGTGAAAGTTCTTCATTACGAGCTTCCTTAGCAAATTGGGCAAATAAATCTTTCTCATTTAATTCCTTGAATCGTTTAGCACCTGTTGTATCTCGCACCACTTCCATACGACCTACTAATTCTAATCGCATACAATATGGAAATACCTTTCGCAAGCGGCGCATTCCGTCCACTACAGGTGCCGTATCTAACAATCGTACTTCCACATAATCATTATGATGCCGTGTATGAAGACTTTCATCTGCTAGCAAATCGTCAAAATATCCCGTCAGGCTCACAAATTGGCGGCGTCCTACAATAGGAATCTCACTGATTGTTGTAGCTCCTTTGCCGTCTATATCAACAATAGTGAAACTTTTACTATACCCTACCTCGTCAAAGGAATAGGTCAACAAAGATCCACTGTAGCGAATATGGTCCACCCCAATCCGTTGTGGTCTATGCAAGTGACCTAAGGCAGTATATGTAAAATCTTTGAATACCGTTGTTGGAACTTGCCCAGAACCTCCTACTAACAGAGGCCGTTCCGACTCACTTTCAGCACCACCTGCCACAAAAGCATGAGCCATACAAAGACTGCGGTGTCCTTTAGAGCAACGCTTCGCATAATATGACCAATGTTCATAGGCATCTGCGATAGTCCAATTATATTTATTTGTATCAACACCTAACGCACATTCCGCAGTACCGACAACAGAAATCTCATCATTACCTTTATACGAAGAGTTGTCTAAATTTACAATATCTTCATTACTTAAAGAGGCAAATAAATCTGCTGATTCGCATTGCGTTCTATGTTTTTTAGATGCCTTAACAGATTCGATATGCTCTGTTATTTCTATCTTTTCATTTCCAACACCTTGCCGATTCAGAGCACTTTGCATATCACGCACCTCTCCGTAGGGCAATGCCCATACATCGAGTTGACCATACGCATCTTGGAAAGAGATGGGATTTATCCCTTGGTGAGCATGGCCTAACAAATGGATACCATGAGTTTCCCAAGCACTGTGACCCATCGCTAAGCGTGGTCCACTATCGTGATTACCTGAAATAGCCACCATAGGAATATTCTCGCTAAAAGCCAATCGATGGAGCACGGAATCCCATAATTCAATGGCCTCAATAGGTGGCACTGAGCGATCAAAGACGTCCCCACTGAGGACCACCAGATCAATCTGTTCTTCTTTCAGTAAAGGGAAAAATTGATGATCCAATATATGGGCTTGGTCCGTTGTTAAATGTTCGTTATAAAATAGTCGTCCTAAATGCCAGTCTGCTGTATGTAGTATGCGCATACTTACACCTCGTTTGCGTAAATCTCCCGTAAGATAGAAATTTCTTTCGCATATCCATCTAGTTCATTTGGCGTTTCTAGATAAAATGGTAAATGACGTAATTTTGGATGGGTAATGAAATTAGCAATGGCCTCAATGCCAATATGGCCTTCCCCAATTTTCTCATGTCGATCTTTATGGGCTCCCCTCGGATTTTTGGAATCGTTCAAATGCACCGCATGGATTCTGTCTAAGCCTACGAAATGGTCAAACTCCTCCAAAACGCCATCTAAATTTTCAATGATGTCGTAACCACCTTCGTGGATATGGCACGTATCTACACAAACTCCGATATATTCTTTATATTTTACGCCGTCAATGATGCGCGCTAGTTCTTCAAAATTACGACCTACTTCTGTTCCTTTTCCCGCCATGGCTTCTAATAAAACTGTCGTCTTCATACCTGGAAAAATCACTTCATTCAACATATCTACGATGTATTCAATGCCTTGGTCTACGCCTTGTTTCACATGGCTACCAGGGTGAAAGTTATATAAATGTCCTGGTAAATATTCTAGTCGCTCCAAATCTTCTCTCATAGAATTTTTCGCAAACTCACGCAAGCCTGGATCCGCCGCACATGCATTCAATGTATACGGTGCATGGCCTAGCAATTTGCCAAATTGATGTTCTTTCAGGAACGCATCTAAGGCTTTCATATCTGCTTCATCAAAGGCACGTGCCTTTCCACCACGTGGATTTCTCGTAAAATATTGAAATGTATTGGCACCAATGGATAATGCTTCCTTTCCCATATGTAAATAGCCTTTGCTGATGGATAAATGACATCCGATTGTTAATTGACTCATGTATAACTCCTTCTCTTGATGATTCACTATCTTACTTGTAAGTATATCATGTTATGACTATCTCTTTACAGGCATAAAAATAGAGGACAATTGTTTATATAAGCAATTATCCTCTATTTCTTTTACATGACTAATTAATGTGAGCTTTTACGCAAACATTCTGGACAAATGCCCTCAAAAGACACATGAAGTCCTGTAATTTCATATTCACTGTGGCGTGCCACTTCTTCTCTTAGACAGTTTACTTGTACATCATGTAAATCATTAATACGATTACACATTGTACAGCGTACATGCGGATGATTTCTTGTATCCCAGTCATAACGGCTACAATCATCGCCCAAGTCTAAGACGCGAACTAAACCAATGCGTTCAAAAATCTCCATCGTTTTATATACAGTCGCCAAGCTCATACTTGGATGGTCTTCCCGCAAACTTTGGTAGATCATTTCCGCAGTGGGATGGTTGTTTTCTGCGTAAAGAACATTATAAATGGCAATACGCTGTGGTGTCACTTTATAACCTTCTTCTCGCAATTTTTGTGCAATATCCATAAAGCACATCCTTTCCACTTGGAAGCTTAACTGTGAGATTAAAATACTATTACTCTATCTATATTATATCAGAAAGTTCATTCCCAAACAATAATCAGAATTGTTTAATTTTAAATATCGTTACTTAACGAAATTATTCTTTAAAATACGGCTTGAAACCGCTACCTTGATGCTTTTGTTGTTTTTGTCCATCACGAGAACGGCGCTCTCCACTATTGGAACGTTGACTACGATCGCGAGAGGAACGTCTTCTATCTGCGTCACGACGATCATCACGACGACGACCATCTCTACGACGATCATCACGGCGACGGCCATCTCGACGTCCACTGTCACGGCGACGACGTATGCGAAGTGGCGCTTCTTCTGTAATGCTAACAGGAGTTGTATCTGGCTCTTTTGTCAACAATTTCAAAGCAGCTGCTAATAATGTAACAGAATCGATATCATTCAATAATTCTTCTGCACTAGAACGATAACTTGCTAATTCTTCACGATTATCTGCTAAAGCAATCAATTTCTCTACGGCAATTTTTTGTTGTCCTTCTAATACTTCTCCCAAGGATGGAGCCTTACGGCGAGCAATTTTGCGTTTTGTCAAACGTTCAATGGCATGTAAATGCTCAATTTCACGTGGAATAACGAATGTCATCGCCACGCCTGCTTTACCAGCACGACCTGTACGACCGACACGGTGTACATAGCTTTCAGGATCTTGTGGCAAATCGTAGTTATACACATGCGTAACGCCACTAATATCTAAACCACGAGCCGCTACGTCTGTAGCTACTAAGATATCGATAGTACCTTCACGGAATTGACGGATGACAGAGTCACGTTTTTGTTGAGACAAGTCACCATGAATACCTTCTGCCATGTAACCACGTTTTTTCAATGCTTCTGTTACTTCGTCTACACGACGTTTTGTACGACCGAACACGATAGCCAATTCTGGCGCTTGGATATCTAGTAAACGGCACAATACATCAAATTTTTGACGATCTTGTACTTCGATATAATATTGTTCGATTAAATCCATTGTTACTTGTGTTGGTTTCATACGGATTAATGTTGGCTCTGTTAAGTATGTTTCTGCCAACTCTTGGATTGCTTTTGGCATTGTAGCAGAGAACAATAATGTTTGACGCTCTTTTGGAACAGCTGTCAAAATTTTATTGATATCATCTACGAAGCCCATGTTTAACATTTCATCCGCTTCATCCAAAATGACAACTTTTACATGGTCAAAAGAAATAGATTTTCGCTCCATGTGATCCATTAAACGACCAGGTGTCGCTACAATCACTTGTGGATGTTTTTTCAACATACGGAATTGACGTCCAATATCTTGTCCACCATAGATTGGTAAGGCTTGAATGTTAGTATGTTGCGCCATTTTATTTAACTCTTCCGCCACTTGAATTGCTAATTCGCGTGTGGGTGAAAGAATCAATACTTGTGGATCTTGGATTGTTGGATCCACTTGCTCTAACGCTGGGATACCGAAGGCAGCTGTTTTACCAGTACCAGTTTGTGCTTGACCAATCATGTCTTGACCGGACTTCGCCGCTGGAATGGCTTCACGTTGAATCGGTGTTGGCTCTTCAAATCCCATGTCGTTTAAAGCTCGTAAAATGGGTTCGCTAATTTGTAAATCTTCAAATTTAATTTGCATATATGAAAGGGTCCTCCTTTAAAATCTTGTTATGTATTATGCGAATTAGTATATTATATCACACTGGGCATCGGTTTGTATATCAAAGTATGATAGAGCACTATATGTTTCAATCCTTCACCATGAGGTTCCCTATTGTACTGACCATTATTTCATGGTATACTTTAACGGTATACATGCGCCTATAGCTCAGGGGATAGAGCGCCGGTCTCCGGAACCGGGTGCGCAGGTTCGATTCCTGCTAGGCGCACCATTGATATAACTGGATTCTCACTATTCTTGAGAATCCATTTTTTGTATTTGAGCCCAATTTTGAGCCCAATTTGAGCCCAATTTGAATTGAGTTTTGAGCCCAATTTTGATTTCCAGCTTCATTTCTTTGGATGCATAATTTTCCAGAATTAAAAGTAGAAAAAATAAGAACAAGTCGAAATATAACTCATCTGAAATTTACATATAATAAAAAGGCTTCTGATTAGAATCCTTTTTATGTATCTTATTTGCTTTTTGCTAATTCTTGTAACTCTTCTTTAGAAAGTGCTTTATCTTTGACTTTATTGTAAATATTACCATCAGATTCTACAATTTTACTTTCTTTAATTTTGTAAAATCCATAGTCAACTTCTAAAACTTCTTCTTTTAATTCGCCTGTATTACTTTTAAATAAATCTGTTTTATTTTTTTTATCATAAAAATATCTATTAACAATAAACGTTTTATTTCCTTTTCTTTCTACAGAAATATATGTATAACCATTATCACTAGCCCACGTTCCAACAAATTCATCAGCTACACTAGATGAACCACAGCCAGTAATAAGTGCGGTAACTGCTAAAATGACAGCTGCTAGTAAAATAGATAATTTTTTCATATCCTTTCTCCTTTTTAAAATGATATTGGATTGATTGTATTAGTAGGCCTTTTTATTTATTCTTTTCATGCAGTTGAAATATCTCTTCCTTAGAAAATACTTTTTTGTCTATTTTTTTAAAATAGGAATTATGTTCATCTATCAGTTTACTATCTTTTAAGTTATAAAATCCATTATTAATGGTTAATGTATTATCCTTTAGCTCTCCAAAATATTTTTTATTTGAATTTACATTGTTATCAAAAAAGAAATAATGATTCATTGTAAATGTTTTATCACCTGTCTTTTCTATGGTAATAAAAAATCCATTGCTATCTTTTTCGGAAGCCCATGTTCCCACAAATTCATCAGCAACACTTGATCCACATCCAGAAATAATTGCTGCCACAACTAAAATAACAGCTGCTAGTAAAATAGATAACTTTTTCATATCCTCTCTCCTTTTTAATAGATAACTCATAATCTCATTATATTAAACACCCTAGATAAAATCAAGGTTTCTAATACGTTAGAGAGCTTATCTAGGGTGTTTTTAAATTCGTTCTTCTTTATGTAAATTTCTTAAAGAGTACATATTTCTGATCTACGTTCATAGACTGTTAGATGTCTTTAGAGTTATCCATCATAGTATCAAGCGCCTGAACTGCACTTCCTTGGTTAGCTAATGTCAAATGTGAATACGTATCTAGTGTCATATCTATACTTGCGTGTCCTAATCGTTCTTGGACTACTTTTGGATTAATGCCAGATAAAAGTAACAATGTGGCATGTGTATGCCTCAAGTCATGAAAACGAATATGTCTTACAATCTGTGCCTTTTTTATTAGTCGTTGGAATTTTCTAGAGCTATAATGTCGTTTGTTATAACCATCACCAAACAAACCACCTATAATCCATCCATAATCTTGGTAAAGATTACCTAGTATCTTTTTATATTCTTGCTGTAATCTTTTATGTTCCAATAATGCTTCTAGTAATGCACTTCCGATTTGTACTTTTCTGCCTTTTCCTGTTTTAGGGCTTGTAACCGCTTGCCCTTTCACATCAGATTTAGAACGTTGAACCGATAAAAATGATGTAGAAACACTTAAATCACTCCACTTCAAAGCCATAATCTCACCCAATCGCATTCCTGTAAATACAGCAATCATAACACCTATGTAAAGATCCTGTGCAGACATGGTTTCTCCGATATTCCCTTTTTCTTTCGCCACTTCTACATCGTTCAATGCAAGCTCTAATACTGCCTTTACCTCTGTCTCAGATAAAGGATAAATTTCCTTTTTTTCAACTTTGGGTGGTAGAGTTAGTTTGACTGGATTTTTATTGGTTAGCCCTAAACGTATAGCCATATCAAAGCATGAAGATAAATATCTACGTTGATTCCTCACAGTGAGTGTCGATAATCCTTGTCCCTGTTGTCCACCATTAAACAACTGTTGTTGAAAAAACTGCTGTAGTGCAATTGGTTCTATTTTGCTAAGCCTAATCCCTGAAAAAGCATTACAGACAGGCGTTAGACAGCTCGTATACTTTTCTAGTGTTGATGGTCTTACAGTGTTTCTCATATACAAGTTTAACCATGTATAAATCCATTCATCAAGAGGTGGATTTATATCCTCACCTTTATTAGTATCTTCATAAAAGTCCAACCATTCACGTGCTTTTTTCTTTGCCTGAGATGCTTTCGGTGCATAAAATGATTTCCTACATGTCTTACCATCTTTATTTTTGTAGGAAACTCTATATTGATACCGATCACTATCTTCTAAATACCGAAGTGATCCTTCGCCATTTCCTTTTGCCATATTATCATTCCTATTATTTACAAAAATAGTTATTTTTTATTTCTTTCCTGATGAGACTTAACAGATTCAACATAAGTAATCTGATCATTGGCATCAAACCAATATTTGCTTTCACCTTTGTAAACACTATGAATTAAGCCCACTTGCTCATTAAGATTTTCTAATTTTGCTGTCATTTTATAATTGTAATAAATCTGAAATGAAAGCATTCCCAAAAGGATACATAAAATAATTTTCTTCCCTAATGACCAAAACTCAAGCGCCTCTTCACCTTTATAAATCGTAGCTTGAACCTCTTTAATACTTTTATCTAGTCGTTCACACAGCCCTTGTCCATATCTCCTACCAAGTTCCTCAGCATTATTAAAAAGGCGTTTAACCTCATACATTATTTGTCCTTCAACTTTATCAGGTATGTCAGATACCGATTCTCCTAATGTACTAATATTTTTATCTACGCTTTGTCTCCACTTCTGTTCAGCACTAGCGTCTGCCTCTAGCCTTTTATTA
Source organism: Veillonella sp. CHU594 (assembly GCF_003992265.1). NCBI lineage: Bacteria > Bacillati > Bacillota > Negativicutes > Veillonellales > Veillonellaceae > Veillonella > Veillonella sp. CHU594. The sequence continues at coordinate 186,050 of NZ_RQVB01000004.1, read as the reverse complement.
ATTTTATTAACGTCAGTATCAACTTCATGAATATGACTAGCAGCATTTTTTATTCTACCGTCAATATCCCATAATACTTTATATAAATTGAAAGCATCATCCATGTTATTGTTGATACTTTTAGGCATTTTCACTTCATCTACATTCTGTGCCATAGGCGCAGGAGTTTCAACTGGTTTATTCTCTTCACGTTTTTCTTCCATTTGATACTTCCTAGTATATTTTCTTTCATTGCTAGGTTTTTGGTCGATATTATTTATATTCATAATTTACCTCATCATTCCTTTTGTTTTATTGCGTTTAAATCTACTATGAGGAACCTCCCTATCAACATTTATTTGCTTATCTTCTCTTGGCATTCCTCTATATTCATCTAGTAGTGCATTGTTACGATCTCTATTTTTAAAAAAAATCTTTTCCATACTTTCTTTCGATTCTAAATCCGATAGCGTGAAAGTTTTTGCTAAATTACTACCACGAGCTTTCTTTTTAGAATCATTTATATATGAAAATGTCACATGTTTTCTAGTATCTTCCCAACTACATTGAATCCCCCTCTCATTACATCCCGTGATAAAATCGTCCCTCCCTGTAGATTCATGTAACGTCTCAAGAATATCTTTTGCTATTTCTAACTTCCACGATTCTCCTCGCTCTATCAGTTTATACTCTGCAATATTATGTGTAACTACACGTCCTTCTTCTTGAATATGCTCTCCAACTGGTAACACCTGATCAAGGCCTAATTCTTTGCATCTGTTTTGTACTTTTTCCATAATTTCATGCATTCCTTTCCGACCAGCAATCTGCATTTTCTTTCCATCTTCCAGATTTACTGAATTGATTACCATGTGCACATGCAAATGGTCAGTATCATCATGCATACCTAACCACACCTGATAATTAGGAAATGTATTTTTAGCAATATCAACTGCTTTTAAAAATAGCTCTTCTTCCGTATACCTTTGCTCCTCATTCTCTGAAAAAGATAGCACCATATGATGTGCTTCACGTCCATTATGTTTCTGAAATGTCTCTCTTACACATTTAAAATCTTGTATGGCATCTTTATAATATGGACTACATTCAATGCCCTCTGAAAAAACAATTCTTGGCTTAGTGCTTTTCTTTTCAAATTGTACATATTTTATAGATCCCGCTGCGCTATGGGAACCTTTGCCTGCGCTAATAACTGCCATAAGGTTTCTAACTCCTGTTTGTAGGAATCACTCAATATAGGATTAGAATAATTATGTTCAATCATCCAATGACGGATCGTATTATAATGCCTTTGTAAACCTAACAAAGGTTTCAAAAGTGCTTGCGTATCCATTTCATTGATTGTAATTTTACTCTCTAATACCGACTTAATTACATAGGCTGATATTGTCATTCCTGCTCTATAGGCTAGTTCATTGATGATGTACCATTCATCTTCTGTCAGCCTAATATTTAGTCGGTAATTTTTTCTTTGTTTATCCATAGTTAGTTTGCTTCAAGGGGTGCAGGGTTCTCCCGCCCGTCGGAGACGAACCATCCTACTTTACTTACAATGTGGCAGCTTTGTACGTACAAGTAGTATGGTTCGTACCGTAGAAGCTACTCCTCCCATCGTTTCATAGTTTCGTATAACAACGATTCCAATTCTTGAATCGTTGTTATACCATAACGTTCCTCAAGATAAGCACCGATTTTGCTTCTACGGGCTTGGATTCGCTCCTTCTCCATAGAGAGGAGGGAATCCAATTCTTCTTTCCGTTTCTGAATCCTTTCCTGTAATTCTTCATCCGTTAGTCTCTTCATCACTACCTCCGTATAACTCTTTTAATCCACCCAAACAGTCCTCTAAAATAAAGCGATGATTTACTAAATAATCATTAATATCTTTACAAGATATATCAATAGGCTGTACCATACAGTCCCATAAGTTAATGGGCTTTCTCCACCCAATTGTTACGCAGGTATCAATTAAATCCTGCTTCCATTTTTGACCAGCATCATCCAGATCAACGGCTATGATAACATCTAAATCTGTAGTTGCTACTATCCCTTCATAAACGTTTATTAAATTCACAATAGAGCCCAATGAAATCACATTAGGGTATCCAGCTTCTATAATAGATAAAGCATCTATTTCACCTTCTGTAAGAATAATAGGAAACTTTCTATTCATATTATGTGATCTGAAGTAGTCTCGTAATCCTAAAGATTTAATATAGCGGTATGAACTATGCTGTAAATATCTTTGAACATATCCTTCTTTTCCAAATGGAATCACAAGAGCCTTCTTCCCTTCATCATATGTCAATCCATATTCTAAAATAGTTTTTTCTGTTATACCTCGTTCCTTCCAAAACGGAATCCCAGTCATCTGATTGCACTTTGAAAGATATTCTTCCACTTCGTCTACAGTTAATTTTTGTTTACTTTTATTTGCTTCCTTTTCTCTCTCCTCTTCAGTAGTAATATTTTCACCCAATACTTCACATAGTCGATAGTATTGTTCTTTTAATCCCTTCACACCTTCTAATGCAGCTACTAAATCATAAACATCAAATGAAGCTCCACAAGAAAAACATTTAGCTTTTCTAACTCCAGTATTTGGATCATTGTTAAGCCAATACGATTTCAATGATGGGCGTTTTTCATCATGTAGTACACAAAAATATGTATTCTTTTCACGTAATGCTCTACCTTTAATTCTCATATAATCATCAAGATATTTTTTCATTTCTTTAATTTTGCTTGGATGCACTGTTCCATTATTATTTTTCATTCTATAGCTCCTTACCTAATACCTTGTACTTGTACCTGTACTCCTACCTATACCCTTTCCTCTACCGGTCATATAAACCGGTACCTATACCGGTGGGTCAAACTAAGAAAGTAATTAAAAAAGGGTACACCTATCCCATGGACTTTGGCATACCCTAAAAAAGGTATGCAAGAAATTTCTCCTTGCATACCTACATAGCTAGCATATATAATGAATTATGCAAGGAGTTATTATTGTCGGGCAGACAATTATTTCTTGTTAAGCCTATTTCAGCGCCAACTGAAATGGGCTCTTTTTTTATTATAAGGCATACATGGCCTCCATTTTATGAGCATCAATTAAGATCCTACGACCTACTTTAATCGTTGGTAATTGTCCCTCACGTGCTAACCGATATAAGGCAGCTTCTGTAATACGTCCACAGAAAAACTTTTCAGCAGCTTCAGCTACTGTGATATACAAGTTTTCCGTAGAATAATCTGTTTTCTTCATAAAACCATCCTTTCTGTAAAATACATTTAAGTGATATAATATAATAGAATATTTTATTATTAAGACAATATATCTAACAAAGACATTGATCATCAATATGTCGATATTATTCCTTTATAGTAGGAAAGTTAAATTAAATTGTCTAAGACAATTATATACGATATTAAAAATTATTTCAAGAGGAATACAATGAGAGATACAAAATTTTCTATAAACCTGAAAAAATTACGGAAAGACTACAATCTAACTCAAGTAGAGTTAGGTAAAATACTTAACTTAACAAAATCACAAATCTCATTCTATGAAAAAGGTGCCTCCTATCCTAGAATTGATTTAGTGACGAGACTTGCCCAATATTTTAATGTTCCATTAACACAGTTAATCGAATCTTCAGTTCGTGATTACTTTTATTTTAGAGAGGTTGTCACTGGTGAAGAAGTACATATAGAAAACATTCCAACTACTAGTGGTACAGAAAACTTTTTAGGTATTGCTGGACTTATTAAAAACCCTATTTTTCTAAAAAATAAGAAAATAGCAGTAAATAGTAATGAACATCGTGAGTATTCCAACTTTATGTTACTTATTCCTGAAAAAAATAGCGAATTAACAACATTCTTTTACAAACATTTAAATGATTTGCCCATTCAATCTTTAGAAGATATATATAACTATAACACTTGGTGTTTTCCTAAAAATACTGACCAATATTACGATGGTTATCCTTTGTTATATCAATTATTGAAATCTAGCCATAAAGGCGCATGGCTTAACGCCCCTATCGCTAAACCAGCTACTGATCATAATATTCTAGCTTTGGTACTACCAGAGTGTGATGAAATCATTCGTTTATATATCTTGCCTGAAAAAAAAGGCTGTAAGCTGCATGCAGTTCGTAATCCAGATTTACAAAAAGAAATCGAAGAATGGCTTCAAAAAGATCCCAAGGAGCGAAAAAAAATAGGTTGTAGTTATTGTTTAAGTACTAACGATGAAGAAACTGCGTTTGAGGATATGATTGACGATAATTGTACAAACACTGATGAGTACGATTCTAAGTATAATCTAAAACGCTTCCTAAAAAATCGCGGCATTGAAATGGATGAGGATTAATTTTTTACTCAACATTGTTTTTAATATCCTGAAATGAGGTATGTATCATGAACACTCTAAAATCCCCTGTAAAACGTTTTTCAGTAGCCTGTATGGCATTATGTATCACACTACTCTCTTATGCGCAAATTGATGCCTTTGATGCAGTTAAAGAGGCAAAAGCTATTAGCTCTAATCCTGAAAATATCTATACCATGTATGTTGGTATGCCAAAAAGCGAATTAGAACAAAACTTTTCCAATATTAAAGGTTGGGAAATTATGAATGAACCTGAAATTTTTAATATTCAAAGAGAATATTCAGGCTGGGATACTATAAAGGCCGGTTCAACTTTGACTCAAATGGCATTTGTTACATATGATAAAACTCATCATGTTAATGAAGTAACTAGTAGATTTAATGTAGATAGTCTCCGCTACGCAACGGAAATCTACGATACCATGTATAAAACATTAGAAACTAAATATGGAATGCCAGAAAGTTCCCTCTATCAAGCTGCAAACACAAAATCTGCCTCATGGGTATATGGAAATCATGAATACTATTTAAGTTTAGGTACCGTTTTTCATTACAATCATAAAGTCAACTACTATTCAGTGGATTTAATAGTTCATCCTTATAGATCGTTTAAGAATTAATATTTTTTCTTGTAAAATGAGCCCAATTTTAATTCAAAACTACATCAAAAATTATATATCGAAGGATAAGAACCTACTGTAGATTCACTCCATTCAATGGTGCACGCCTAGTAATTATGCGATTTTTATATCTTAATTAACTCTATTAAGACAATAAAAAACGTTTCTAAAACTCCGGAACCGGGTGCGCAGGTTCGATTCCTGCTAGGCGCACCATTGATATAACTGGATTCTCACCGTTGTTGAGAGTCCATTTTTTGCATTTGAGCCCAATTTTGAGCCCAATTTAAGTTTTCATAAAAGTACCACCCCCATGTTATATCTACTTCAGATAACACTGGGGGCTTATTACATTATACTTTTACTTATAATAATTGTTCTTTGATCAACTCTAATAGGGCATCACAGCTACGACTTATATCGTCATAGGTTTCGTCAAAATTTCCCGTATACCAAGGGTCTTTTACATCTCGACTTTCTCCAACAAACATCATAGCCTTATACACCTTATGGTCAACGTCATCATCAATAATGAGGCGCAAGTTTCTTGCATTATTTTCATCCATGATGATGAGGTAATCAAAGTTACGGTAATCATCCATCGTTACTTGGCGGGCCTTGCGACGAGTATAAGGAATATCCATTTCATCTAATTTTTGTTTAGTTCCATAATGGGTATCATTTCCTATCTCCTCACGAGATGTAGCTGCGGACTCAATATAAATAGAATCAGTTAAACCCGCCTTGTTAACGATATGCTTCATATAAAACTCTGCCATCGTAGAGCGACAAATGTTACCGTGACAGATGAATAAGACTTTTACCATACTATCCTCCTTAAATACTAATAGTCCTTACAGCATACGCTATAAGGACTATTAGTACAAGATTTAATTAGAAGTTATACCGTACTCCCGCATCAATACGCCATGTAGTGTCTATAGTAGCACCAAAGTTTTTAGTGAATGTACCATATACATATGTACTTGGACGAACGCTCCAGGAGCCTCCAATTTCAGCATCAAGCCATGTATCTTTCAAATCAAGTTCTGTATGTACTGTTGGATTACCTGGCGCGGAATATGTCGTATTGACCTTACTAGAGAATTCATGAGCCAATGCGAGTTTTGCAAAGATGTTGGATGTTTCTGTTTCTCTACCAATGCCAAGGCCCAATCGACCTACAGCAGAGTTAACAGCGTCAGCTTTCACATGCATAGAGCCACCATTAACAACATTAGCATCATAGGATACGCCGTTCAAACGGCCTACAACAAATTCTACACTAGGATCCATGTAGAAACCATTTTGTTGTTTAATACGTTTACCGTATTCAGCACTTAAAGAGGTACCAAATGTGTGATACTCCCCATTCAATTGATGTCCCCCTAGTGAATGAAGTTTGTAAGTATTGGATAAGCGGTTTCCACGAGCGATGATATCTAAGTAACGTCCATCATCATGTTGTTTTGTACCATATAACCCAATACCAACGGTTTTGCTGTCTCCGTTGCCAACGGCATAGGAGTTACTAGACGTACTGTAATCTAGAGCGCCACCAAAAGTCCAACCATTGGATACCTTATGATCATAACCAACTTGTACACCATTATATGTCATATGAGCATCGGCATCATTTGTCATTTTAGATTTGCCACCAATGTATTTAGCCCATACACCTTGGTTCGTATTAGTCAAACGAAGGTCCCCTAAACGACGTTGTAAATCGTTCGTAGTATTATGCCAAGCTATCGCTGTAGATGTGAGAGCAGATTTCGCACCACTTACCAAGGAAGATTCACTAGCATGTGTTACCGTCGCGGTATCAGCAACAACAAGATTACCTTGTGCATCAAATGCATTTGTACCAAGTTCCGTCATAGCAGCCGGTCTTGTAATACCTTCATTAACTTGAACAGCAGCAGCTAGTTTCTTATCATTCCCAGTATATTGCAATTTAGTGGCTAACGATTTCATTTCTGCACGATAACTTGCATCATCAGTCAAATTCTTAGCACTATCACCTTGTACAGTGATATGACTATAATCAGCAGCATGTTGGATAATAATTTGGCCATTGCCAGCTTCACTCGCTGGCACACCTGTTTTATAATCAGCATCTACAAAACCACTATAGTTTTGAATCGTAATAGGACGAGCATCAATAGGGTGAATTATACCTGCTGCAATTGGATTTGCACCACCTACAAGATTACGAACTTTACTTCCTTTATATAAGTATGCTGCATCATCTCCTGATGGACGTGGTTTTCTTGGTGTAGGTCGTTCCTTACCAATCCATTCATTATTCCAAGTAGCGCCATTTTGTAAATATATATCGGCACCAGAATTATGCGGATTTTTATTACTTTCAGCATATTCATTTAACACAGCGCCAGTAAGATTAGAGCTAGAGGTTGTAAAAGCTAGTCCTATATTTGTTGGCGCTTCATTATGATTTGGATCACGACCATAATCTTTATTAATTAATCCTACATTACCAACAGCTACTAAATCCTTCGTACCTGGGTGTTTACCATCGACACCTGCATTAACATATACATCGCCCTCTTCTGCCACAACAGAATAGGTATCTGACGTTTTGAGAGGATACGTTATAATACGACCACCGCCATCAACAATAATATGACCTCGTTGATTCGCTTGCAATCCTACCCCCACAGCATCAATATCTACATTACCTTTCACACGAATATTGGTATCACCATAATCTCTCTCAGGATTATCCTTACTAAGACGTGGCACCTTACCGCCATAACCAGCATATACAGCACTCATATAATAATGCCCCAATTCTTTTTTATCTGCTGGTGCATCATTTTTTAAGCGTACAATAAGATCTTTATCTATAGTCAATTGAGATCCAAACCCATTATAAATCCCTGTTACATTTTTACTTTTACCGTTCTCCATCAAGCTTTTACCATGTACATTCACGGACAAAGTATCTTCTATATGTTTAACCACAGGCTCCGTTTGAACTGGAGAACCCATCGTTAAACCAGTTAATTCTTCTGCTTTATCACTGGATACAGTAATCTCTGTCGCCATTGCAGAATAAGACATTCCTGTTACTACTAATGCAGCCATTACAGCTGATACATGACGTGTAATTTTCATAAAAGCCTCCATAATCAATAATAGGTATCAATAAACTACCGTCATTATACATTGTTATTTGTACTTCGTACATACTTATATACCTATAATTATGCTATTATGCATACTTTATATATTAAAGCATTATTATACCAATTAGTTATAATTGATAAAATTATCATATGTCTTTTATGCAGATATTATAGGAATATTTAATTCTCACTGCTGTTGATAATCCTTTTTTGCATTTGAGCCTAATTTTGAGCCCAATTTGAATTTTTTCTTGCCAAACTTAAATGAATGGAGTATACTAAACGCAATTATTGAAAGAAAGGAGTCACTACAATGATGAAGCAAACCAATTTAGCTACAACAAATGCAAATACATTTTTTTGGTTCTTTATCCAAACTACGGGTAAAGAACTATTTGAGCTACGCTAATTTAGGTATCATCACTGAGTGGCTTTAAATAGTGGTAAGGGCTACCCGTACTAGGTATAGGCGGGTAGCCCTTTTTATATATCTTCCTATACCACCACTCACAAATACCTATACATATTAAGATTTTAGGAGGACCTTATGATTATTCGATTACACACTACAGCAACAGAAGCACAAATTACAGAACTACGTCAACAGTTAGAAGCCACTGGCGTTTCATTACATCCAGTACATGGAGAACAACAAGATATCATCGGTTTGATCGGCGATACATCCCGTGTCGATTTACGCACCATTGAATCCCTTCCATACGTTGAAAAGGTTATGCGTATCCAAGAGCCTTTCAAAAAGGCAAATCGTAAATTCCATCCTCAAGATACGGTGGTTACTGTAGGAAATGCAAAAATCGGTGGAGGTCACTTTGCTATCATCGCAGGCCCTTGCTCTGTAGAAACACCAGAACAAGTCATCGAAGTAGCAAAGGCTGTGAAAGCAGCTGGTGCTGGCATTCTTCGTGGTGGCGCTTTCAAACCTCGTACTTCTCCATACTCTTTCCAAGGCATGGGCCCAAGTGGTTTAGCCTTATTAGAAGAAGCTAAAAAAGAAACTGGTCTACCTATTGTGTCAGAAGTCATGGATATTTCTCAATTAGAATATTTCGACAATGTAGATATGTTGCAAATCGGTGCCCGCAATATGCAAAACTTCAACCTTTTAAAAGAAGTCGGCAAATTAAGAAAACCAATTTTATTAAAACGTGGGCTATGTGCTACCTACGAAGAATGGTTAATGGCTGCGGAATACATCATGAGCGAAGGTAACGAACAAATCGTTCTTTGCGAACGTGGTATTCGTACATTCGAAACACGCACTCGTAATACTTTAGATGTCACTGCTATTCCGATGATGCACGAGTTATCCCACTTGCCAATCATTATGGACCCAAGCCATGCGGCTGGTATGAGCCGTGTGGTTCCCTCCTTGTCCTTAGCCTCCGTTGGTGGCGGTGCTGATGGTTTAATGATTGAAGTTCACAACAATCCAGAAAAAGCATTATGCGATGGTCCTCAATCCTTACGCCCAGAGCAATTCGCTACTTTGGCAAACCAAGTGTTCACACTTCGTGACGCATTAGGTCATAAATAGGTCACTCCTATGGATACAATTCATATTCAGGCATCCACTTCTTACGATGTGATTATCGAGCGGAATAGCTTGCCTCGCATTGGTAAGTACTTACACGCTATCAAGCCTCCTTGTTCCGTCATGATTGTTACTGATGATAATGTGGGCCCCCTCTATGCTTCCACTGTTTCAGATTCCCTACAACAGGCAGGTTACACCGTTCATACCTATATGTTTCCTCATGGTGAAAGTGAAAAGAACGGCTATCGTCTCATAGATCTAGTAGAAACATTAGGAAATGCAAAATTGACTCGGAAAGACCTCATTATTGCTTTAGGTGGTGGCGTCGTCGGAGACCTAGCTGGATTTGCTGCTGCCACCTACTTACGGGGTATCAATTATGTACAAGTACCTACGTCACTGTTGGCTGCTGTCGATTCCTCCGTAGGCGGTAAAACAGCTGTTAACCTAGAGTGTGGTAAAAATTTATGGGGTGCTTTTAAACAACCTATCCTCGTTCTCTGTGATCCAGAAACACTTTCTACCTTACCTAAAGAGGAATGGATTAATGGATGTGGGGAAATCATCAAATATGGTTTCTTAGACCATCCAGAGTTACTAGATCAACTTCGAGAACGACCGATCTTACAACATCCAGAAGATGTAGATACTATCATCACTCAATGTGTACGTATCAAAGCCCATGTGGTGGAAGTAGATGAAAAGGAAAGCGGCCTTCGTACGACATTGAACTTAGGTCATACCTTTGGACATGGTATCGAGCACGGTAGTGCTTTCGCTATCCCGCACGGCAATTCCGTTGCTTTGGGACTCCTCATCATGGCAAAAGGTGCAGTAGCCAACGAAGAGCTAGATCCTACCATTGTTTCTAGTATTGAACAGTTGCTAATAGCCCATGAATTACCCACCACAACGACGATATCAAAAGATGTAATCTTAGAAGAAGCTAGTCACGATAAAAAAGCCTCTGGCTCTTCCATTACCATCGTAGTTCCTACAGGGTATGGCACGTCGGTGCTAAAAAAAGTTACCTTCTCTGAATTGGCTACCTACTGTAGAATATAACTACCATTTCTATTCTGTATATCTATTACGTATAACAATATTATTTACATGTAAACTAAACAGATTCTATATTTACCTTTTATCAGTATCCTTATACGACTTCCCAGTGGTTATGGTAATGATACCAGAAAGGATTTCTATGCAACATGTTTCCAATGTGCTCTTACGTGGCACAATCCCAGCCATACCGGCTAAGGCCCATGCTCATCGGGCACTTATCTCAGCGGCCCTTGCCACGAGTCCTAGCTCGATTTTAATTTCCCACTCTTCCAAGGACATTGATGCTACCATGGATTCCTTGCGAGCCCTTGGTGCAACGATTACCCATGAAAATGGTGTGGCTCATATTACTCCTGGCCCTTCCCCTTCTATAGGACAGGTATTACCCCACGAATCAGGTACAACCTTACGCTTACTCTTACCTGTGTCCGCCTCGATTTGTGACACTGTGAAAGTAGATGCCAAAGGACGTCTACCAGAACGACCACTAGAACCATTGTTGAGCGAAATGAAAGACCACGGCGTATCGTTTTCACAAGACGCACCGCCTTTCACTATGACAGGTCGTCTGCAAGGTGGTACCTTCACCATGACGGGGACCATAAGTTCTCAATTTTTCTCAGGTCTTCTTCTGGCAGCTCCACAACTGGGGCATACCACCGTTAATTGCACAAGTCCCTTACAATCGAAAGACTATGTGACATTAACCATAGAAACGATGAAAGACTTTGGTGTGCAAGTAATAGAAGGCACTACCGAAGAAGGATATCCAAGTTTTATTATCGAAGAGAACCAACACTTCCACGGTAATGAGAAATATCTGATTGAGGGAGATTGGTCTAATGGTGCCATTTGGCTAGTAGCAGCCGCTATGACAGGACAATCTATTTCTGTCACAGGTTTACGTCCTGATTCTGTACAAGCAGATAAACGGATTCTTTCCATTTTAGAAAGCGCTGGTGTCACTTGTACGTGGAATGGATCTACTATCACGATCACTGGCAAAGCACATAAGCCAATCCATGTAAATTTAGAACAAATGCCAGATTTGTTACCTATTTTATCTAGCTTAGCTTGCTCCATAGAAGGAGAATCTACTTTCATCAATGGAGCTCGCCTTCGATTGAAAGAGTCAGATCGTTTAGCAGCGGTGGCACAACTTGTTCGTGATTCTGGTGGTATCGTGCGCATGGAAAGGGATAACCTGTATATTACAGGAACAGGTACGCTTGATGGTGGCACTGTAGACTGTGTGAATGACCATCGCCTCGTCATGGCTGGTGCCTTAAACGCACTCATCGCTACCTCCCCTATAATCTTGCAAGACAGTGAAGCCATCAGTAAGTCGTATCCTCACTTTTTTGAAGACTGGAAACGATTAGGTGGGCAGACACATACTATATAAATGTATTTAACAAGTAAGGAGTAATTATGGCATCCTATTTCGGTCGCACTGTGAAAGTCTCCACCTTTGGAGCTTCTCACGGTCAAGCTATTGGCGGAGTTGTAGACGGACTTCCTTGTGGGTTTCCAGTTAATCTAGAAACCTTGCAAGCCTTCCTAAAACGACGAGCTCCAGGGCATCATCAATTACAAACACAAAGAAAAGAAGCAGATATCCCTGAGTTTCAATCAGGCCTCGTACAAGGAAGACTGAGCGGTTCTCCTTTGGCTTTCACTATTCAAAATACATCACAACGAAGTGGGGATTATGATAACCTACGAGATGTACCACGCCCATCTCATGCAGATTACACCGCTCGCATGCGCTATGGTGAGTATGTGGATATGCGTGGGGGCGGTCATTTCTCTGCTCGCCTAACAGCCCCTGTTTGCGTAGCTGGTGGCATTGCTATACAACTATTAGAATCTATCGGCATTCATGTGCGTGCACACTTAGCACAAGTTGGCACTGTCCCAGATACATCTATCGATTATACTAACCCACCTATGGACAAGCTCGCTAGTATCAGCACTGAAGCGATTCCTATGTTAGACCCTGTGCAACGTCATACAGCAGAGCAACTTGTATTGGAGTTAAAAACATCTGGCGATTCCACTGGTGGTATCGTAGAAGTCTTCGCCACTGGTTTACCTATTGGCATGGGAAATCCCAATTATGATGGTATTGAAAATCGCTTAGGCGCTACTCTATTCGGCATGCCTGCAGTGAAAGGTATTTCCTTTGGGTCTGGTTTCCCTGGCTGTGCGTCCCGTGGAAGTGAGCAAAACGATCCTTTCATCATCACTGAGGAAAGTGTTCGCACAGAAAAGAATAACAGCGGTGGCATCCAAGGTGGTATTACCAACGGTATGCCCCTTGTCATGCAAGTAGGGATTAAGCCCACACCGTCCATTTATCATGAGCAAAACTCAGTATCCCTCAGTAACCATAGTGCTGAAGTATTACAAATTCAAGGTCGCCATGACCCTTGCGTAGCGCTACGTGCCGTTCCTGTAGTAGAAGCTCTAACGGCTCTTGTCCTCTTAGATTTTGTACTAGAACATGATCCACATGTATTCCGTCATTTCAGTCATCCTGCGTTGGAGGTGTAAATGTTTGGATTATTAGGCCGCACCTTGGGCCACACCTACTCCCCCATGATTCATCAAGCCTTAGGAAATACATCCTATGACATATTTGAAATGGAACCAGACCAACTACAAGATTTTTTTAATCGTTCTGAATTACAAGGCTTAAATATTACCATTCCCTATAAAATCAATGCCTTACAGGCTTGTCATCACATCAGTGATATTGCAAAAGCAATTGGTTGTGTCAACACTATGGTTCGCCAAGCAGATGGTTCTTGGTATGGGACCAATACGGACTATGATGGCTTCCTAGCCACCTTGGATTGGTCTAGCATAGAAGTGACAAATAAGCATTGTTTAATTTTAGGTGATGGAGCCTCGTCCAATACAGTGCATGTGGCATTAGAAAGATTAGGCGCCGCCTCTATTACCCATATCAGCCGTCATCACTTTCCTACATATGAACACATTGCACAATTTTATGAACAGGCACAGGTAATTATCAACTGTACTCCAGTTGGTATGTATCCTCATTGTCCTGACCAAAGCATCCGATTAGCCCCTTTTACTCACTTAGAAGGTGTTATCGACTTGGTGTACAATCCACATCGCACTGCCATTCTAATAGAAGCGGAATCCTTAAATATACTCCATGTGAATGGCCTTGTATTTCTATTAGCCCAAGCCATGGCAGCTAGCGCTTTGTTTTTACATCGCACCTATGATGAAAGTATCCTGTCAGGCCTATACAAACAATTCCGACGAAACCAAGAAAATATTGTTCTCATCGGTATGCCCGGATCTGGTAAAAGTACCATTGGTGAAGCTTTAGCAAAGTTAACGGGACGAACACTAATAGATATAGACAATCGTATTACAGAGGAAGTTGGTGCTATTAGCGATTATATCTTAATCCACGGTGAACCTGCATTCCGCGCCATAGAATCTAGGATTATCACCGATGTGGGTAAACAGACAGGCCTTATCATCTCCACTGGTGGCGGTGCTGTCACCACGCCAGAGAACTTTGCTCCCCTAAGACAAAATGGACGAATCTATGAAATTTATCGTCCCTTAGAAAAGCTAGATACAACGGGACGTGTTCTCTCCTCTGGTGGCATAGAACGATTGCAAGAATTGTACACAGTACGGGCTCCCCTATATGCACGATTCCGTCAAGCACAAGTTCTAAACACTGGTACTCCTGAAAGCGTGGCTCAACGCATCCTAACGGACTTATATAGCAATCTAGTATAACTTGCTATTAAGATATATACTATATCAGTCTTTCTTTTCTTATATCTACTCATCACTATTGGGATTCAAAGTTGCATGTATCAGGTAATTTTCTTATAGATGGATATATGCTACTACAATATATATACAAGCTATTGTCTACATCCTCTAGAAAAAATATATAAAATCATGAAATTATATAAAAGAATGTAATCCATTTTTAAGCATACGCTAAGATATTAAATACACGTAATCGGCTTTCAAAGGTGTTTCTTAGAAACACATGAAAGCCTTTTTACTGTCTAACCATAGTAATTCACTAGCATTAATTGACATTCTATAGAAAATAGTTTACTATTATCAAATATAAAAGTTTATATTGTTTAAGGAGGTTTTACTATGACGGACTCGCAACAAGAGTTAAAGCGTGGTCTTAAAAATCGCCACGTTCAATTATTAGCCATCGGTGGTGCTATCGGTACAGGTTTATTCCTCGGCTCTGGGCGATCTATTAGTTTAGCGGGCCCCTCTATCCTCCTCACGTATCTAATTACAGGTATTATCTGTTTCTTTATGATGCGTGCTTTAGGAGAGTTATTGCTTTCCAATTTGAATCACCATTCTTTCATTGACTTTGTAGAAGAATATTTAGGTGACCGAGCGGCCTTCATTACTGGTTGGACCTATTGGTTCTGTTGGCTTTCACTGGCCATGGCGGACTTAACTGCGGTCGGCTTGTACATGCAGTACTGGATACCGTGGATGCCACAGTGGATACCAGCCCTCATCGTACTAGGCATATTACTAGTTATGAATCTGACAGCGGTCAAACACTTTGGTGAAATGGAGTTTTGGTTCGCTTTAATTAAAGTAATCGCCATCGTATCACTCATCATTATCGGGCTTATCATGATCCTCACTGGATTCACTACCAATGCAGGAGCGGCTGCCTTTGAAAATCTATGGAATTACGGCGGTTGGTTCCCAAATGGAACGATGGGCTTTATCTTATCTTTCCAGATGGTAGTATTTGCTTTCACAGGCATTGAACTAGTTGGCCTCACAGCTGGGGAAACGGAAAATCCAAAAAAAGTGATTCCTATGGCCATCAATAACATTCCATTGCGAATTATTCTATTCTATATTGGATCTCTGGCGATTATCATGAGTATTTACCCATGGATTGCAGTAGACCCAAATTCTAGTCCCTTCGTGGCTGTGTTTAATGCAGTGGGCATCCTGGCTGCTGCGAGCATCGTAAACTTCGTTGTTCTAACATCGGCAGCATCTGCTACCAACTCCGGTATCTTTTCCACTAGCCGTATGATCTACGCATTATCAAAACGTGGCCATGCGCCGAGTCGAATGAAACGATTGACGAACCATGCTGTACCCTATCAGGCAACACTATTCTCCGCTGCGGCCTTACTATTTACCGTAGTCTTGAACTACGTCATGCCTGAAAGCGTATTCATCATGATTACATCTATCTCTACATTCTGCTTTATCTATATTTGGGCCATCATCGTCATATGCCACCTCAAATATCGCAAGCAAAGACCAGAATTAGTGAAGCAATCTACTTTCAAAATGCCACTGTACCCATTCATGAATTACCTGATCCTAGCGTTCTTCCTATTTATCTTGGTGGTACTAGCATTACAAAGTGACACACGCATCGCCCTCATGTTTACACCATTCTGGTTCATCCTACTATGGGCCTTCTACTCCATGTTGGCACCTAGCGATGACGATGAAAGCAATAATAACTAATACAAAAACATAAAAGAAGATCACGATGTACTCCAAATACTATGACTTATCATTTGTGAGGAGAATACCGTGATCTTTTTGATTGTACTATGCTTTGACAAATTCATTTATGTGTATACCATAACAATATCATATGTCGTTCATAGCAACAGAGAGTTATACATAACAATTTTTGTAATTTCTATAAAAATATGGTATACTATATGTAATAAAAAGAAGGGCCACCAACGTGTCGAAGGCGTTAGGCTCATCTCAAAAGTGCTAAAGTAGATACGCCTAACGTATTAAGGTCTAGGAAACCTTATGTCGTTAGGCGTTATCATTAATTATTTGAACAAATCAATGATTTGTACTAGTAAGTCTAAAATTAAAATCATTAAATAGATCTTTTCATACTTCGTCATAGTACCACCTCCTCCTATAGTTAGGAAGAGATGAGCCCAACTCACGTCGGTGACCCTTCTGTATTTTCATTATAGCATAAACTATGCAAAACGTTATCTTTTGAAAGATATTTTTTTAGAAAATAGATAATCTATCCATAAGGAACGCAGCACTAGCGTAGAAGATCCTGCGGCGCCCTTATTGACTAAATCAAACAACACCAAAAACGAGCAACATGTTCCGGAGCAAACCTAACCACTGTATCAGTTTGTGGAGGAATATGTTGCTCGTTTCCTTTGCTATATAAACAAGCACCACAAGATTTCATAACAAAACAAGTGACGCCCACCTGTGGATGAGTTCATTCCGTGTGGTATCAAAATTAATCCACGTAAGAAACGAGCAACAATTCCTTAAGATACACTACCAATGATAGCGTCTCTGTGGCGTTTCTTTATTACCTAAATACAACAAACACAAGAAGAGCACGGTGTGCCCCGAACAAACATTATGAAATACCGTTTGTGAGGGGTATACCGTGCTCTTCCCTTTGCTAGCTTAAATCCCGTACGCCACAGACTTCATAGAGAAACAAGTATCCATTCTCTCCTCGGCGCCCCACCTGTGGATGAGTTCTTTCCATAGGGCATCAAAATCAATCTATGCAAGAAACGAGCAACATATTCCGGAGCAAACCTACCGTAGGATCAGTTTGTGGAGGAATGTGTTGCTCGTTTCCATTATTTCAAACGCCGAAAGAACTCATACACAGCCAAAGCCGCTTTTTTGTTCATTCCCTCAACGCTTTCCAGTTCTTCCAACTCCGCCACTCGCATAGCATCTAAATTCCCAAAGTGCTTATACAGCGCTTTTCTTCGTTTCGGTCCTATCCCCTCGATATGGTCGAGAACGGATTCTAAGTTCCGCTTTCCACGCAATCTACGATGGTAGGTAATAGCAAAGCGATGGGCTTCGTCACGTATTTGTTGGAGCAATTGTAATTCTGGCGTATGGTGTTCTAGAATAATACTTTCTGATTCCCCTTCTACGAATACTTCTTCGATTCGTTTTGCCAAAGATATGACAGGTACATCGGTAACTCCCATAGCACGGATGACTGGTAATGCTGCATTTAACTGACCTTTACCACCATCAATTATAATCAAATCTGGCATAGGCCAATCTTTTTCATTACCGTAGCGCCGTTCCATAATCTCCGCCATGGACGCAAAATCGTCAGGCTTCCCTTGTACTGTTTTTAGCTTGAATCGACGATACTCTCGTTTTGCCGGCTTTCCACCTTCAAAGACCACCATGGATGCCACCGTTTCTGCCCCTTGCATATGAGAAATATCGTAACATTCCATACGCTCTGGCAATCGTGGCAAGTCGAGTACTTCTGCTAATTTTTTCACGGCCCCACCGGATTTATCTATCGTGTATTGCCACTGACGACGACGTTCTGCCAAGAAGTTCTGAGCATTTTCCTCCGCCATCTTGATAAGGTCTTTTTTATAGCCCCGTTGAGGTACAGATACGTCCACTTGTTGACCTTTCATAGAGGAGAACCATTCACTAAACAGTTCACGGTCCACACTATCCATCGGCAATAGCAATTCTTTAGGTATGAACGTAGATCCTCCATAATACTGTTTAATGAACTCCGTCATCACTAAATCTGGACTATCCCCTTCATGTTGGACAAAGTAATTTTCTCGTCCCAATAAACGACCACTACGAATAAAAAACAATTGAATACATGCCATAGGACCATCTATGGCCATACCTAGTACATCCATATCGCCTCGCTGTGTGACCATACGTTGCTTTTCTTGTACCTTTTGGATGCTCAAGAGGTCATCTCGATACTTAGCAGCGAGTTCAAACTCTAAGTCCTCCGAGGCTTGCTCCATCTTGGATGTAATCTCTTGGATGATCTGTACTTGTTTGCCTTCGAAGAGAGCTACAATATCATCGATATATCTTCGATAGGATTCTACCGTCACATAGTTCATGCAAGGTCCTTCGCAATAATGCATATGATATTGCAAACAAGGTCGTTCTACTTTCATACTTTTACAAGTACGCAATGGATAATAGGAACGCAAAATACGCAGTACATGATGTACCGCTGTGACATCTGTGAAAGGTCCAAAATACTTCGCTCCGTCGCGTTCTAAACGACGAGTCATAAAGAGACGTGGAAAGTCCTCTTGCACAGTGATCTTTACATAGGGATATGTCTTGTCATCACGAAGCATAATATTATATTTCGGATGGTGCTCCTTGATTAAAGTCGCCTCGAGAATAAGAGCTTCCATTTCTGTTTTTGTTTGAATCGTTTCCACATCCCAAGCACGGCGCATCATAGCGGTTACTTTCACAGAGCGATTTACATCTTGTTGCACATAGGACCGCACTCGATTGCGCAAGTTGATGGCCTTTCCCACATAGATGATGCGCTGGTACTTATCACGCCATAAGTAAACCCCTGGCGTGGTAGGTAGATGACTGACCTTTTCCAGTATATACGCTTGCTGTTCTAAATCTCCCATCATCATATCTTTCTGACTAGAGGGATTAAAATTCACTTCTTCTGCTTGCAACTGTGGATCTATGGGATTCATAGTATTTCCTCATCAACCAAAGGATGTTGTTCCATATAGTTCCTAGTTTTATCTAACACAGGACCTAAGAATTTACCCGTGTAACTTTCAGGCAAAGCAGCAATCTCCTCAGGTGTACCAGTACCCACAATGGACCCCCCACGGAAACCACCTTCTGGACCTAAATCAATAATATGGTCTGCTGTTTTGATCACATCTAAATTATGCTCGATAACCACCACAGTATCCCCACCATCTGTGAGCTTTTGCAATACCTCTAAAAGCTTGCGGATATCTTCTACATGTAATCCAGTAGTCGGCTCATCCAGAATATATAAGGTTTTCCCTGTACTGCGCCGAGCCAGTTCAGTGGCTAGTTTAACCCGTTGTGCTTCCCCACCAGACAAGGTAGTCGCCGCTTGACCTAAGCGAATATAGCCTAAGCCCACCTCTTGTAAAGTTACCAATTTACGGTGAATTTTTGGGATAGCGCTAAAGAAATCTACCGCTTCATCCACGACCATATCCAATACATCGGCAATACTTTTACCTTTGTACTTCACTTCCATAGTCTCTCGATTATATCGAGCCCCTTTACATACCTCACACGGTACATACACATCTGGCAAGAAATGCATTTCGATTTTGATGATACCATCTCCACGACACGCTTCACAGCGACCGCCTTTGACGTTAAAGCTGAATCGCCCTGCTTTATAGCCACGAATCTTCGCTTCATTAGTTTGGCTGTATAACTCACGGATCGCATCGAAGACCCCTGTATAGGTGGCAGGATTAGAACGTGGTGTTCGACCGATTGGACTTTGGTCAATATTGATGATTTTATCAACATATTCTAAACCACGAATCTCCTTATGGGCTCCTACCTTATGATGACTTCTATAGAGTGCATTGGCGACCCCTTTATATAGAATTTCGTTGATCAATGTAGATTTACCGGATCCACTCACACCAGTCACAACAGTAAATAAACCGATAGGGAATTTCACATTCACTTGTTGTAGGTTGTTCTCTTTGGCTCCACGAATCTCTAAATAAGCTTTTGTTGGTTTTCTCCGTTCTTTTGGTAATGGAATATACTTTTGACCACTTAAATATTGACCAGTAATGGATTCTTTCACAGCCATTACCTCTGGTACTGTACCTTGCGCCACGATTTGACCACCATGTTCACCTGCCGCAGGCCCAATATCTACCAAATAGTCCGCTGCTAGCATCGTATCTTCATCGTGCTCTACCACTAATAAGGTATTCCCTAAATCTCGCAAGCCTTTCAGTGTTTCAATTAAGCGGTCATTATCTCGTTGATGCAAGCCAATGGATGGTTCATCTAGAATGTATAAAACCCCAACAAGTCCCGAACCAATTTGTGTGGCCAAACGAATTCGCTGTGCTTCCCCACCAGATAAGGTGCCGGCACTGCGGTTCATCGTCAAATAATCTAAGCCCACATTGTTCAGAAATCCTAGGCGAGCATTGATTTCTTTCAAAATTTGAGCCCCGATAAAAGCTTCTCGTTCCGTTAACTGTAGATTGCCAAAATAGTCCACCGCTTCACTAATGGTTAGCTGTGTCACTTCATCTATATTTTTATCCCCTACACGGATGGCAAGGGATTCTGGTTTCAAACGAGCACCCTTACAAGCTGTACATGGTTTAATAGACATATAGGATTCGAACTCTTCCCGCATGCTATCCGTAGTAGCCTCTGCATGACGGCGTTTCACCATTGGCAAAATACCTTCATATTCGGTATGGAATGTTTTTACCTCTCCACGCATATTTTCGTAGTCGAAAGTCACTTTCTCAGTACTACCATACATGATTTCTTTTTGTAAGGCTGTAGGTAGTTCTGAAAAACTTGCTTCTAGTGTATATCCATGCGCTTTCAACAAGCCCTCTAATTGACGCATGAACCACGCATTAGGATTCGAACTCAATGGGGCTACTCCCCCATCTATAAAAGGAACCGTTGGATCTGGAATGACACGATCTTCATCTACCTCCATGGTACTGCCTAATCCCAAACAGGATGGACAGGCACCAAAAGGACTGTTGAAAGAAAACATACGAGGTTCAATTTCTGGCAATGAAATGTGACCATTAGGACAGGTGAAATGAACACTGAATTGGTGGGCTGGGCCGTCTACCTCTTGAATGATAACAAAGCCTTCCCCATGATGAATGGCCGTTTCCAAAGAATCCGTTAAGCGGCTTTCTAAGCCTTCCTTAATAACAAGACGGTCCACAACAATTTCAATATTGTGTTTCTTATTTTTATCTAAATTAATTTCGTCCTCAAAGGTATGAATCTCTCCATTGATGCGAACGCGAGCAAATCCATTTTTACGAATTTGTTCCAACACTTTTTCATGGCGACCTTTTTTACCTCGCACCACTGGTGCCATCACCATAATCTTAGTACGTTCCGGCAATTTCATGACTAAGTCTGTTATTTGCTCAATAGTCTGTTGGGCAATCTCTTCTCCACAAGTAGGGCAGTAAGCTCGACCAATGCGAGCAAATAATAATCGCAAATAGTCATAAATTTCTGTCACCGTTCCCACCGTAGATCGAGGATTACGGCTCGTCGTTTTTTGGTCGATGGATATAGCCGGTGAAAGCCCCTCAATGTAATCTACATCAGGTTTATCCATTTGCCCTAAGAACTGGCGAGCATAAGCAGATAAGGACTCTACATATCTCCGTTGGCCTTCTGCATAAATCGTATCAAAGGCTAGGGATGATTTACCAGATCCACTTAATCCTGTTAATACGATGAATTGATTTCTTGGTAGAGCCACGTCAATATTCTTCAAATTATGTTGACGGGCTCCTTTAATAATTAATTGATCTTTCAAAATAACTCCTATTCTTCATTCATGTCTGACCAAATTTGGCGCAATCTGCCCAATTCATCACGCAACTCTGCAGCTCGTTCAAACTCTAATTGTTTCGCCGCTGCTTTCATGAGGCGTGTAGTCTCTTCAATGGCATTGAATACATCTTCTTTCGTTTCGTACTGTATTTTCTGTGAAAGTGGCTCAACCGTTTCTGCCACCACTTCTGTCGGCGCTGTGCTGTCATACACCACAGGCGTTTCTACTTTAGGCTTGCGACCTTTTTTAGGTGCAGCAACTTCACCTTCTACTTTGGTCAACTCAATTAAATCTTTCACTTCCTTGCGCACTGTGCGTGGTGTAATACCATGTTCTGTATTGTAGGACTCTTGCAAGGCACGACGACGTTCTGTTTCATCCATGGCGCGTTGCATAGAGCCTGTAATACGGTCAGCATACATAATAACTTTCCCTTTTTCATTACGAGCCGCACGGCCTATGGTCTGAATCAAGGACGTATCACTGCGCAAGAATCCTTCCTTATCTGCATCTAAAATAGCCACTAAGGATACTTCTGGCATATCTAAGCCTTCCCGAAGTAAGTTAATTCCTACGAGGACATCAAAGACACCGGCTCGCAAATCACGAATAATATCAGCCCGCTCAATGGTGGCAATGTCGGAGTGTAAATAGCGCACTCGAATACCCATTTCTTTTAGATAATTTGTTAAATCCTCTGCCATTTTCTTCGTTAACGTCGTTACCAACACCCGTTCATCCGACTTCGCACGGTCTTTAATTTCTCCTAATAGATCATCCATCTGCCCCTTAATAGGTCGGATTTCAATAATAGGATCTAGCAAACCTGTTGGACGAATAATTTGTTCTGCTACATTGGTCTGTACTTCCATTTCATAGGGCCCTGGTGTAGCAGATACATAGACAATTTGATTGATTCTCTCTACAAACTCTTCAAATTTTAACGGTCGATTATCCGCCGCCGATGGCAAGCGGAATCCGTAGTCGATCAAATTATGTTTCCTAGCTTGGTCACCATTATACATAGCACGAATTTGTGGCAAGGTCACATGGGATTCATCAATGATGATAAGGAAATCATCTGTAAAATAGTCGATAAGGGTCATTGGCGCTTCTCCAGGTTGACGGTTAGACAACAGACGGGAGTAGTTTTCAATCCCCGAGCAATAGCCCATTTCCTGCATCATTTCAATATCATATCGTGTTCGTTGCTCCAATCGTTGCGCTTCTAAGAGACGGCCATTTTCATTAAAGTATGCCAAACGTTCAGCCAATTCTGTCTCGATGCGCCCAATGGCAAGGTCTAACTTTTCCTTCGTCGTTACATAGTGAGAAGCTGGATAGATAGCCACGTGTTTACGCTCTACGATAACATCACCTGTAAGCACATCAATTTCCACTAAACGATCGATTTCATCACCGAACATTTCTACACGAATGGCTCTTTCACTGGTGCCAGCTGGGAAAATTTCCAACGTATCCCCTTGTACTCGGAAAGTACCTCGCACAAAGTTCATATCATTTCGGGTATATTGGATGGATACTAATTTACGAAGAATATCATCCCGGCTATATTCCTGACCTTGTCGCAGGGATACACAAAGCGTGCTATAGTCCTCTGGGTCTCCTAGGCCGTAGATGCAGCTGACAGATGCGACGATAATGACATCTTTCCGCTCAAATAAGTTCATTGTCGCCGAGTGGCGCAATTTATCGATTTCTTCATTGATGGACGCATCTTTTTCAATGTATGTATCTGTAGAGGCAATGTACGCCTCTGGTTGGTAATAATCGTAATAGGATACGAAGTATTCCACTGCATTCTTAGGGAAAAAGCTTTTGAACTCACTGGCCAATTGGGCTGCTAATGTCTTATTGTGGGCAATGATCAAAGTCGGCTTTTGTACGGCTTCGATGAGTTTAGCCATGGTATATGTTTTTCCCGTACCTGTAGCACCTAGTAATACCTGTGCCCATTCCCCTCGTTCAATTCCCTCTGCCAAGGACTGAATGGCCTTTGGTTGGTCACCCATCGGTGAATAGGGGGCCTCTACTTGAAAAGGTATGCCTTCCTCAGGAAAATGATGCAATCCGCTCATAGTCCCTCCTTATATATCTATCTCTATAATCCTGAAAGTTCATTGTTAATTCTATATCTAGTAACTTCTATATTATATCACGAATGGTTATTTTATTGTACTGTATGTTCGATACAAATCAGACACAACGAGTAGACTGTACGCATCCCCTATATACAAAAAGAAAAGCTGAATCTAAGATCCAACTTTTCTCCATTGCTTATATAGTTTATCCTTTGCCACGAATCCGACGCAGTTCTTCTTCTGTGATAGGTGTATCCCCTTGTAAGGTTTGTGTCGCGGTGTCATCCCCCTCTAACATTTCAATGAAGATGGCAATACCACAATCAGATAAATGATGAGTTTCATCACCATGATCATGTTCTAGAGAGTCCTTCATGTTCTCAGCAATACGATGGACAAAATTCCATTGCTCATCCGTATAACTTTCAATACGGCTAGCAATTTCTTTCCAATTACTTAAGAGTAAGCGTGTGAGAGGTCTGTACAAATCACCGCCTACAAATTCCATAATATCTACAGCACATTCAATACTGTCTCTATCGATACCATAACCATTCATCTCATTTTGGTCCACAACGTATTCATATAATTTATTTCTAGTCATGGTCCACTATTCTCCTTTGTCAAAAAGAGCATTAGCAAATTCTTTTGCATTGAAAGGACGCAAGTCATCCATTTGCTCACCCACGCCAATCCAACGCACAGGAACGCCCAACTCTTCTTTGATAGAGATAACTACACCACCTTTTGCGGTACCATCTAATTTGGTTACCACAATCCCTGTGACAGGTACTGCTTCACCGAATAGTTTTGCTTGGCTTACCGCATTTTGACCTGTAGTGCCATCTAATACTAATAAGGTTTGATGCGGTGCACCTGGAATTTGTTTGTCTGCTACACGGCCGATTTTTTTCAATTCTTCCATAAGGTTCACTTTGGTGTGCAAGCGCCCTGCTGTATCTACAATGACTAAGTCTGCTTCTTTAGCAACTGCTGAGGCACAGGCATCAAATACCACTGCTGCTGGATCCGCACCTTCCTTATGTTTTACAATGGATACACCTACGCGATCGGCCCAAATAGATAATTGTTCAGATGCAGCTGCCCGGAATGTATCTCCTGCTGCAATGATTACTTTTTTACCTTGCTCTGCATAGTAATGCGCTAATTTCGCAATAGTTGTCGTTTTACCAACACCATTGACACCCACCACCAAGATCACTTCTGGTTTGTGAAGCTCCAACACTTCCTCTTGAGCTCCTAGCATTTCTGTAATGCGTTCTTCCATAAAAGGCATCACTTCACCAGTATTATTAATAATCCCTTCCGTAACACCTCGGCGGATTTCTTTCATTAAATAGGCCGTTGTTTTAGGTCCTAAATCACCTACTAGCATAGTAGCTTCTAAATCATCTAAAAAATCATCATCAATTTCTGCATAACCGATAACGATGGTTTCTACTTTTTTTACAAAATTATTTTTTGTCTTTTCTAAGCCCGCTTTCACACGGTCAAAAAAACTAAATGCCATAATCACTATTCTCCTTTACTTCATCAAAGGCTACTGTTAATAAACGTGACACCCCTCGTTCCACCATAGTCACCCCTTGTAAGACATGAGCTGATTCCATAGTCCGTTTACGATGGGTCACCACGATAAATTGTGTGGCATCCCCCAAGTTATGCAAATATTGGCTAAATCGTTCCACATTGGCATCATCTAAAGCCGCATCTACTTCGTCAAGTACACAGAATGGAGCTGGTCGATAATCCAGCAATGCAAACAATAATGCAATGACCGTCAACGCTCGCTCCCCACCAGATAATAAGCTCAATTGTTGGCGCTTCTTTCCTGGCGGTTGAATATAAAAATCAATGCCACTTTCTAAAATTGATTCTGGGTTCGATGCCACGATTTGTGCAGTACCGCCTCCAAATAATTGAGCAAATACATGTTGGAATTTCTCTCGAATGTCACTTAAAACACCTTGCAACTGTTCAGACATAGCCCCATCAATTTCAGCAATGACTCCTTCGAGTTGCTCTTTCGCTATCACTAAATCCTCTTTTTGTGCATGATAGAATGCTAGCTTTTCTTCCGCTTCTTCATATTCCGCAATGGCATTAGGATTGATAGCTCCTAAGCTTTCAATCTGCCTTACTAAGTTCGCCTGTTGTTGTTTCCACTCATGTACGGAGCCACCTAACTGTATATTCTGTGCCTCTTGTTTAGTATACCCTAAAGCGCCCAATTGTTCCAATGCTTGTTCGCCTTGTAGTTGATATTTTGTTAACCCTTCTTGTAGGTCCACTAGTTTTTTCTGCACAATTCGTTGACGCTGTTCTTGTTGATTTCGTTCTTCTTGCAATTGACTTAATTGCAATTCCCAAGTGCGTACTTTTTCTTGTCCACCTTTACGAGCTTCTCCAATTGCTGCTACCCGTTTTTCTATTGCTTGTTTTTCTGATTCTAATGCTAAAGCTGGTTCACAACCTAAGCGTATGACATCCTCACCTAATTGGCTTAACCGTCTATCTAAGCTTGCAATATTTATTTCCTTATCTTTGATATATTGTTCTAATTGAGCTAATTCTTTTTTGCTTTGTTCTAACAACAATCTAGATTGTTCCCATCGTAAGCGTACTCCTTGCAATTCTTCATTTTGCTCACGTTCTCGGTCTTGTAAAGTTTGCTCTTGAGCAACTAAGCTAGTGACTTGCTCTTGATGTCCTTCTCGATTCTCTAACTGTAAAAGTTCATCTGCTAGCCTTTTAATGTTCTCCCCTAAAGTTATTTGCTTATCTTGAACCTTTTGTACTTCCTCATGATAGGTCTGCACCATTCCACTTAAGTTAATTTGCTCTCCTTGGGAGCGTTGCTGCTCTTGCTGCAAGCTACGTAACTGCAATTCTTCTTGTTCATAGGTTTGACGTAATCCCTTACCAGACTGTGTTAAAGCTTCTATTTCTTTGTCTAGTCCTTGTAAAGTCTGTTGTAACACCTGTGCTGTATCTCGTAATACATGAATATCTTGCTGTAATGTGTCTTGCTCTTCTTTACGGGACAAGATAGACACTTTTTTTCGTTTTGTAGCACCACCTGTTAGAGCACCACCTGGTTGCAATTGCTCTCCTGTTAAGGTAACAATCCGCAATTGTTGATGATATTCTTTTTGCAATGCTAATCCATGGTCCAAGGTATCTACAATAAGAGTACGCCCTAATAGCTGATTAAATACGCCTGTATATTGTGTATCAAATTGAATGCAGTCTACACCCAGTCCCAATACATAAGGCGAAGTTAAGGCTTTATGATCGAGTCGTTTTCCTCGTACCATATCCATCGGTAAAAACGTAACACGACCACCTTGTGTGCGTTTTAAGTATTGTACTGCTTCAGAAGCAATCTTTGCAGTCTCTGTGATAACTTGATGAATAGCACCACCTAAAGCAGTTTCAATGGCCACTAAGAATTTTTCTTCTACAGTGAATACATCACCAATAGCTCCACGAATATGAGAAGACCAAGTTTCTTTCGCTTGTAATACATGTTTTGTGCCTTCCAAATAACCTTCGTGTAACTCTTCCCAGCTATGTAACAGTTCTAAACGACCTTCTTTAGCTTGCAGTGTTCTTTGTACTTCTACTAATTCCTGATTTTTTTGTCGTCGTGTATCCTCTAACTGTTGTAATAATTTACGTGCTGTAGTCAACGCTTCCTGTGCTTCACTAACAACCTGTTGTTGCGCCTCTAATTGCGCTTGTGTTTCTTCTACAGATTGTTTTATATCTTGTAAAGTAGCCTTCAAACGTTGCGCATCATCTTTCTTTTGTGTTTCTAACTCTTCCGCTCTTGCTAATTGATGGCGAGCTTCTTCCAACTCACGAACAACACGAATATGACGCTCATGAGCATGTTGCTCCGCTATGCGCATACCATCTAAATTAGCCTTCACTTGACTAAGAGAGTCTCGAGTGCTTTGCAAATTAGATTCCGCTTGTTTTACATCTTGTCCAATGGATGTTAAGTTACTTTCTTGGTCTTTCAAAGATGTCAAGTCACAATCATATTGTTGTGCTTTAACTTTCAGTTCTTCCTTCCAAGTTCTTAACTGTTCTTCTCCACCTTTTAACTCTTCTACCATATTGGCTTCTTTTAAGCGAGCTACTTCAATTTGTCCAGTCAGTTCCCCTAATTTACCTTGTAAAGTGGCATATTCATCTTCCATACTTCGGTGGGTTTCACGAAATGATTGAAGCTCATTTTGTGTGGTTTTATAAGTCTCTTGAATTGTATCTAAGCTAGTTTCTAATTCTTCTTGCTCACGAAGGTAGGATAAGTTTTCATTTTCTTGGCGTGTAAATAAACGATCCGCCGTTTTATATTCATGAAAAGCAATAGCTCCATCATAGCTACGCTTATCCTGTGATAATGTATTGTACTCACGTGTTACATTAGCTTTCGCCTCTAATTCTACTAATTGATCTCTTAGCGTACTCATCACATCATCTAATCGTTCCATATTACGATCTGTACTATTGATACGCCGAATAGCATCTTCTTTATTCATTTTAAAGCGAGAGATACCTGCCACATCTTCAAATATTAAGCGACGTTCTTCTGGTTTACTATTCAAGATAGCATCGATACGATTCTGCCCGATGATGGCCATAGAATCTTTACCTAAGCCTGTATCAGCCAATAATAGATGAATATCTTTTAACCGGCAATTTCTCTTATTGATTTGGAATTCACTTTCACCATTGCGATACATACGGCGTGTGATAACAACTTCTGCTAATTCTTTGCCCAAAGTGCCATCACTGTTATCAAAAATTAAGTTTACCTCTGCCGTATTGTGAGGGCGACGAGCTTCTGTGCCAGAAAAAATAATATCTTCTGCTTTTTGTCCACGCAAATGGCGTACATTCGATTCCCCTAAAACCCAGCGAATCGCATCAGTAATATTACTTTTACCACTACCATTAGGGCCTACAATCCCAGTCATGCCTGGAGAAAAAGACACTACCGTTTTATCAGCAAAGGACTTGAATCCTTTCATTTCTAGTCGCAATAATTGCATGACTGCTTCCTTTCTATGTATACATAGGTATGTTTCAAATTTACACAATATAATATATTGTTCATACTATATCCTAACCTGACACCTATTTCCAACCTCTCATCACATACTCTCTCTACAGAATATTAGTTAATCCATTGTTGTATAACCATAACCCACTATTTAAAGAGGCAAGCTATATAGTATATAATCTATCATGACATGCAATACTCCAGTATTATTATTTTCCTGTTTTTCTTGCCAAGTCCATTCTATCTGCTTGTATTCCTGTCCAAAATACTCTATATTTCTGTTCTTCAATCCACGTATCTTTGATGTGAAAGGTCTTGGATATTCTACAATGACCTTATGAATCACACCAAATACTTCTAGGTGTTCTTCTATGGTTTGCTGGATAGCTTGAAGCCATTCATAATTGACTACCAATTCTCCAAAGGCAGGAGCATAGGGTCCTCCTACAATACCACGACCAGCATCAAAATCTTCTGTACTTTGTAATCCTACACGTATGATCTGTGTACCTTTGCCTTCTAAATAGGATTTTAAAAAAGCACTATAGGCTACCGCTTGTTCTATTGTTAATGGTACATAACTACCTTCATGAACACGATCAGCTAGTTCTGTATCTTCAATGACAATCACAGGATAAATGCGACATAAGTCAGCCTGCAATTGACCGGCTTTCACCGCCGTTTTTACTAAAGTAGTCCAGGTTTCGCCAGGTAACCCAGGGAGTAATTGTATACCTAAAGTTATTCCTTCTTCACGTATCATCTTACACGCCTGTTCTACATCTTCTACTGTATGCCCTCGTTTAGCTTCTACTAGCATGGACTCTTCTAATGTTTGTACCCCTAATTCAATGGTTCTTACACCACTAGTAAAGAGCTCTTTCAATCGATCTTCTCTGATAGCATCAGGACGAGTAGACAAACGAATTCCTTGAACTATTCCTTGTTGAAATGCTTCTTTAGCTGGTTCCAATAATGTATCTTGCATTTCTTGTGGTATCGCCGTAAAGCTACCACCAAAGTAAGCTACTTCCCATTGTCCACTATAGCCTTGTTCTGATACGGCTCTTTGTATGGAAGAACGAATGATTTCTGGACTGACCATCTCTTGTTGTCCTGATATACGTGGCTGATTACAAAATACACAAATATATGGGCAGCCAATATGAGGAATAAAAAATGGAAGTAATCTAGTTTTCTCTTTTTTGCTGTTCCTCATAACTGCCTCCTATGTATCATATAGAAAAAGGAGTGGTTCCCCACCCCTCAATCCTTACTATTGTATAAGCTTTTCATAAGCCTCTTTAGCTGCTGCTTGGGCTGCCACTTTTTTATTTCGCCCAGAACCTACACCTGATGGGACTCCATCGATGACTACTTCCATAGTAAAGAATTTATCATGATCCGGTCCCTCTTCATCGATAACATGATACCGTATCACACATTCCCCTTTTTGTTGTACTAACTCTTGGAGCAATGTTTTAAAATCCTTTCCTACTTTCCCGGAAAGTGCCATATTCATATATCCATGCAAATGACTCAAAACAAACTGTTTTCCCACATCATAACCACACTCTAGGTAGATAGCCCCTAAGACAGCCTCAAAAGTATCTGCCAAAATGGAGTTTCTATTGGCTCCACCACAATGCCGCTCGCCTCTACCTAAGCGTAAATATTTTCCTAAGTCTAGAGTACGACTACATTCTGCTAAAGAACCTTCACAGACGGTACATGCTTTTAAACGGGTCAGTTCACCCTCAGTCATTTCTGGATATGTAGTAAATAAATATTCTCCTATAATAAGGTCTAACACTGCATCCCCTAAAAACTCTAATCGTTCATTATGATATTCATGGGATAATTTATGTTCATTCGCATAGGAAGAATGTGTCAAAGCACGATTTAATGTACTTATATTGCGTAAAGGCAAATGTAAATTCGCAATAAGCTCGTGAAGTAATGCTTCACGAGCCTTGCTAGTTACTTTGCTACTTTTAGGAGCATTCACAATTACGCCTCGTAACGACGAACAACGATAGTACCGTTGTGTCCACCAAAACCGAAGGAGTTGGAAAGAGCTACATCAACTTTCATGTCACGAGCTCCATCAGATACATAATCTAAATCCAATTCTGGATCTGGATTATCAAGGTTAATTGTTGGATGCACTTTGCCAGTCTCAATAGCCATTGCCATAACAATTGCTTCAATAGCACCAGCAGCACCTAATAAGTGACCTGTCATAGATTTTGTGGAGTTTACTGCTAATTTACTAGCATGATCTCCAAATAATTGTTTGATTGCCAATGTTTCATTTGCATCATTGATGGATGTAGATGTACCATGGGCATTAATATAATCAACTTCTTCAGGTTTGATACCTGCATCATTCAATGCTAATTCCATGCATTTGCGAGCTTGTGTACCACCTGGTGCTGGAGAAGAAATATGATATGCATCACCATTTGTACCATATCCCACTACTTCTGCGTAGATATGAGCACCACGTGCTTTTGCATGTTCTAATTCTTCTAATACAACGATACCAGAACCTTCGCCCATTACGAATCCATCGCGATCGGCTGCAAATGGACGAGATGCTTTTGTAGGTTCATCATTACGTGTAGACATAGCTTTCATAGATGCGAAACCAGCTACTGCTGCTGGAGAAACTGCCGCCTCTGTACCACCAGCAAACATTAC
This sequence comes from Veillonella sp. CHU594, assembly GCF_003992265.1. Taxonomy (NCBI): domain Bacteria; kingdom Bacillati; phylum Bacillota; class Negativicutes; order Veillonellales; family Veillonellaceae; genus Veillonella; species Veillonella sp. CHU594. The sequence goes on along the minus strand of NZ_RQVB01000004.1, from coordinate 153,925 downwards.
GTCTGCTTGACCATGTGCAATCATGTGGAATGCTTCACCAATCGCATTTGTACCAGAAGTACACGCTGTAACAACAGTTTCTACTGGTCCTTTTAAGCCTAATTGAATAGATACACGACCAGATACCATGTTTGCAATCATCATAGGTACTGCAAATGGACTTACACGACCTGGACCTTTTTCAAATAAAGTCACATATACATCATGGATAGAATCAATACCACCAATACCAGTACCAACTACAGTACCACAACGATCTGCTTCTTCTTTGTCTAAATCTAAATCAGCATCTTTTTGCGCAAGCACTGCCGCTGCAATGGCAAATGCTGCAGAGCGGTCCATACGGCGCGCTTCTTTTTTATCAATTCCAAATTGTGTTGGATCGAAATCTTTAATTTCACCTGCAATACGAGTTGCATAATCACTTGCATCAAATCGAGTAATTGGACCGATACCAGATTCGCCACGTAGCAATGCATTGTAAAAGTCATCTTTACCGATTCCCACTGGTGTCACAGCACCTAAACCAGTAATAACAACACGTCTTTCCATTATTCCACCTCTTTATAATCTCATTTAATCAATGGCTGCTGCCTCTGAAACTAGGCGAGCAAAAATCTCTTTCACAGGTAATATGGAGTCTACTTTACGCATATTATTACCCGAGAACACTAATCCCGTTTCCACGTCACCTTGTTGAGCACGTGAAAGGGCTTTAATAATACAGAATTTGTGAGAACAATGCTTTAAGCATCGATGACACTCTGTAGGTGGCGGTACTGTACCGTCTAATACTGTTTCTGCAAACTTATTACGCAACGCTTGTCCTAGAAGTCCTACTGGACTTTGAATCAAGACAATATCATCTGGAGCATCTGCACGAACGTACATTTTTTTCAATTCATCAGAGGCATTACACTCCACACTAGCAGCAAAACGGCTTCCCATTTGCACTCCACTAGCACCGAGCTTAATCATCTCCACAATATCTGCTCCATCAAGAACCCCACCAGCACCGATGACTGGAATATTTTTCACAGCTACCACTACTTCAGGTACTAATTCACGAGAGGAGCGATCTGTACCTAAGTGACCACCTGCTTCACAACCTTCCACGATCACAGCGGAGGCTCCTAATCCTTCAGAAATACGAGCTAATTTAGGAGTGGATACGATTGGTACAATAGGTGTACCAGATTCACGACCTAAGGCAAACATATCTCTGGAAAATCCAGCGCCAGCTACTACGAGGTCAATACCCTCATCAATGGCCGTTTTTACAAGACCTAAAAATTCTGTAGCGGCTACCATTGCATTTATACCGATAATGCCCGTAGGCGATAATTTTCTTGCTAATTGTATTTCGTATCGTAATTCATCAAAAGGCATGCCAGATGCTGCAATCAGGCCGATACCACCTTCATTTGCAACTGCTGCAGCCAACCGAGCTGTAGACAATCGGATTGCCATTCCACCTTGAATTACCGGTACTTTGGCTACCAATTTCCCTATTTTAAGTTCAGGGAGTTTCACTATTATTCCTCCTATGTGCAAATCCACTCAGGGAGCCGAGGCCCCCTTTGTGGTGCATAAGTGCTTAGACTTATTTTGTAGAATCGATGTAATCAACTGTATCTTTTACAGTTTTGATTTTTTCAGCAACATCATCAGGGATTTCAATATTGAATTCCTCTTCAAATGCCATGATCAATTCAACGATGTCAAGAGAGTCAGCGCCCAAATCATCGATGAAAGTGGAATCGATAGCCACTTCAGATTCGTCAACGCCCAATTGTTCAACAACAATAGCTTTTACTTTGTCAAATGTGCTCATTACGTACACCTCCTTTCATGTAGTCTATGTATAGAATCTTGCGTTTACATCACCATTCCGCCGTCTACATTGAGAACTTGGCCAGTAATATAACTTGCAAAGTCAGACGCTAAAAACGTTACTACACTAGCAATTTCTTCCGGTTGACCCATGCGACCAAACGGCACAGTAGCTGCAATACCTTCTTTAATTTTTTCAGGTAACACATCTGTCATTGCTGTTTCAATAAATCCTGGTGCTACTGCATTTACAGTAATACCACGAGCTGCTAATTCTTTGGCACAAGTTTTGGTAAAGCCAATTACCCCTGCTTTAGCAGCAGCATAATTGGCCTGACCCACATTACCAGTAACACCAGATACAGATGTCATATTGATAATGCGACCAGCACGTTGTTTTACCATAAGCTTAGCAACTGCTTTAGTCACAAGGTATACACCTTTTAAGTTAATGTTTAATACTTCATCCCAATCGGAATCTTTCATGCGAATCAATAATCCGTCACGAGTGATGCCTGCATTATTTACAAGAATATCGATATGACCAAATGTCGCAATTGCTTCATCTACCATGGCTTGTACATCGTCTGCATCGCCTACATTAGCTTTAATTTTGATAGCCTTACGGCCCAATGCTTCAATTTTTTCAACAGTTTCTTGTGCTACTGCTTCATTACCAATAAAGTTTACAACTACATCTGCTCCAGCTTTTGCTAATTCAATAGCAGTGGCTTGTCCGATACCACGGGAAGCACCTGTAACTAAAGCTACTTTACCTGTTAAATTCATTTTATTCTCCTTGTAAGAATGCAATCGCTGCTGCTAAGGATGCTTCATCTTCAACATTGGCTAATTCCATTGCTTTGTTAATTTTTTTAGTGAATCCTGTTAACACTTTACCAGGACCTACTTCTACAAATCTTGTAGCACCAAAGTCTACCATTGTAGCTACACAATCTTCCCAAAGTACTGGTGCTGCCGCTTGTTTTACTAAGGCCGCTTTAATAGCAGCTCCATCTTTTAAGATTTCCCCAGTAATATTCGCTACAACTGGAATTTGAGCATCTTTCACTTCGATATTGTCTAATTCTTCTTGTAAACGTTTTGCTGCTGGTTCCATTAAACGACTGTGGAAAGGAGCGCTTACTGGCAACATAACAGCACGTTTAGCACCAGCTTCTTTCATTTTTTCAGCTGCTACTTCTACGGCTTTTGTAGCACCAGCAATCACGATTTGTCCTGGACAGTTGAAGTTAACCGCTTGCACAGAGCCTACAGTATCGTTTACTTCTCCACAGATGCGAACTACGTCTTCACGAGGTAATGCTAAGATCGCAGCCATTGCGCCTTCACCCAATGGTACAGCTTCTTGCATATATTCTCCACGTTTATGCACTACGTATACAGCATCTTTAAAATCAAGAACACCTGCTGCTACTAAGGCACTATATTCACCAAGGCTATGACCACCTACGATATCAGGTGTAAAGCCTTTTTCTTTTAAAATTTCATAGCACGCCACACTAGCTGTTAAAATCGCAGGTTGTGTGTTTGCTGTTTTTACTAATTCCGTATCTGGACCTTCAAAACATAATTGTGAAATAGAATATCCCAATGCTTCATCTGCTTGTGCAAAACGCTCTCTTACGATAGGATACGCTTCGTACAAGTCTTTCAACATACCCACTTTTTGAGACCCTTGACCAGGGAATACAAATGCTGTTTTCATAAGGTTTCCTCCTGCTTATCGGATAACAGATTTTAAGTTCAACATTACTTCTTCTGCTTCACGAACAATATCTTGAATGATTGTTGCGCAAGGTTTAATGTCAGTCAACATACCTGCAATTTGTCCAATCATAACGGAACCGTTTTTAGTTTCCCCTTCAATGGCAGCTTTTCTAAGTGTACCAGCACCTAGATTTTCAAGAGCTTCTTTTGGTGCGCCACTGAACTCAAGGGATTGATATTTACGAGCTAATAAATTCTCAATGATACGAACTGGATGACCTGTTGTCAAGCCTGTCATCACTGTGGAACGATCTTTTGCTTTCAATACAGCTTCTTTATAGTTTTCATGGGCAATACATTCTTCAGATACTACGAAACGAGAACCCATTTGAACTGCACTAGCGCCCAATGCTAAGGCTGCTGCCATACCGCGACCATCTGCAATACCACCAGCTGCAATAACAGGTACGTCCACAGCATCTACGATTTGAGGGATTAAGCACATAGTTGTAATATCTCCTACGTGACCGCCAGACTCAGTACCTTCTGCAATGACTGCATCGATACCGCCACGAAGTAAACGTTTCGCTAATAATACAGAAGCTACTACAGGAATTACTTTTGTACCGATTTCTTTGAAAGCTGGTACCCATGCGGATGGATTACCTGCTCCAGTTGTGATGACTGGTACGCGTTCTTCTAAAGCAACTTCCATAACTTCATTCACAAATGGAGACATTAACATAATGTTACAACCATATGGCTTGCTTGTGCGTTCTTTTAATTTATGAATTTCTGCACGGAATACATCAGGAGGCATATGTCCTGCACCAATAATTCCCAAACCACCTGCTTCAGATACAGCAGCTGCTAATTCAGCTGTACCTAACCAAGCCATACCACCTTGAAGAACGGGATACTCTATCCCTAACAAATCACAAATATCAGTCTTAATCATCTTTTCCTCCTTAGCACCATTTCATTACTAGACTTGCCCAAGTTAATCCTGCACCAAATCCAGCAACGGCAAGATTATCACCTTTTTGCAATTTTCCTGCACGCACTGCTTCATCTAAAGCAATCGCAATGGATGCTGCTGATGTGTTTCCATACTTAGGTAAATTAATAAATACTTTATCTTCTGTCAGATGCAAACGATCTGCTGCAGATTTGATAATGCGAGTATTCGCTTGATGTGGAATGAAGAAATCTAATTCTTCCACTTTCATATTTGCCATTTCTAGCGCTTTCAATACAGTTTTGCCCATTGTTTTTACAGCAAATTTATATACTTCTTGTCCATTCATATGAATGAAGGTAAGCCCCTCTTCACGACGCTCTGTGGTCGGTGGCAATGCCGTACCTCCAGATGGAATACATAGATGCATTCCGCCACTTCCGTCAGCCCCCATATCCATACCGAGCATACCATAGCCTTCTTCTACTGAAGATACTACAGCGGCTCCAGCACCGTCACCGAAAAGAACACATGTATTGCGATCTTCCCAGTTTACTACACGAGATAATACTTCAACACCTACTACAAGCACATTTTTAAACAATCCAGCATTGATATAAGAACTAGCTGTAATCAAAGAGTATACATATCCTGAGCAAGCTGCAGATAAATCAAAGGCTGCTGCTTTTGTAGCGCCTAAATTAGCTTGGACTAAGCATGCTGTAGATGGAATTGCCATATCGCCTGTTAATGTGGCAACAATGATACAATCGATATCTTCTGCTGTTAACTTAGCAGCTTCTAAGGCTTTTTTTGCCGCTTCTGTAGCCATATCTGAAGCATTTACACCTTCTGGTGCAATTCTACGTTCTTTAATGCCTGTTCTTTCTTGAATCCAAGCATCGCTAGTATCTACCATTTTTTCTAAGTCTGCATTTGTAAGAACTTTTTCTGGCACATAGCTACCGGTACCAATAATTCCGACTGGCTTATTCAGCATTGTCATATGTTAGGGTCCCTTCTTCTTCAATACTTGAGGAAATATGTTCAATCAATTTCCGTTCTACTAGATCTCCAGCAATTTTAATTGCTGTCATAATTTCCTTAGATTTGGAGCTACCATGGCAAATAATAAATACACCATTTACCCCTAATAGAGGTGCTCCGCCATTTTCTGTGTGATCTAGTCGTTTTTTTATTTTCTTAAACACAGGAACAATCAATAAGGCTCCTAGTTTAGAGATAATGCTACTTTGTTTGATGCCTTCTTTTAGAATATCTTGTACCACAGATACAAGACCTTCTGCAAATTTTAGCACCACATTACCTACAAATCCATCACATACTACTACATCTACCGTTCCTTTTGGAATATCACGGCCTTCCACATTTCCTTTAAAAGGGATTGTTTTCAGTTTTTGTAGTAACGGATAGGTTTCTAAGACAACTTCATTTCCTTTAGTGGATTCTTCACCAATATTTAACAAGCCCACAGTTGGGTTAGGTTTACCAAGTAATAACTGCGCATAGTTATATCCCATGATAGCCCCTTGCACTAGATGTTTTGGCTTACTATTCGCATTAGCACCAGAATCTAGCATAATTGTCACGCCATTCGCTGTTGGTAATGGTGTCGCAATACAAGGGCGCTCAATCCCTTTGATTCTTCCCAAACCTAATAGAGCCGATGCTACAGCTGCTCCAGTACTACCTGGTGCAATCACCGCATCACATACCTTTTCACGAACTAAACGTGTAGCCACTGCAATGGACGCATCTTTCTTCTTGCGCAAGGCAATACTGGGATGCTCATGCATTTCTATGACTTCACTAGCATGATGAATGGAGATTCTTGAATTCTCCAGTTCACCTTCTGCTTCCAAAATTTCTTTTATTTTACTTTCATCACCGACAAGCACGATATCCATAGTATCGTATTCGTGCACAGCGGCAATAGAGCCTAAGACTATTTCGAGGGGGGCAAAATCGCCACCCATAGCATCTACTGCAATCTTCATAATTCACCCTTATTCTATCACAGATTCCATAATAAATTTAGCGCGAAACACTTCTTTTATGGTATCTTTGATTGTTACTTTTATAAAGAATTTTTCTCCTCGTTGTCGCACTAATTCAGCTTTTGCTGCTAAATTAACATCGCTTTTAACGAGACTCTTATATTTAATATTTCCAACTCCAGCAATCATTGTAGGAACCCCTACAATAGCTCTTGCCAACGAGTTAGCCTGGGCGTATAAATATTGTGCCTCCACATAGCCTGATCGATCTAGCATCTCTTTTGTAGTGCGAAGAACACTGATGCCGTATTGTCCTACTGCTAAATCAATGACATCTCCTACTACATCTGCCCGATCAATATGCTGTCTGTCATCAGAATGCTCCTGTGCCATTGCCTTAATCCGTTCACGTAATTCAGGAATGCCTAATGCCAAACGATCCAATCGAATGGTCGGAACACTAACTCCAAAATATGTGGCCAATTCCTCATCCGTCGTGAAGGGACTTATATTCAGTTTTTCGCGCAATAACTGTTGTCGTTCTTCCTTCTTTATACGACTCATATAACCACCTTTTATGACCAAGTAATAATACTTCCATACAATTATACTCTAAAATGATAATAGTATGCAAGCTTTTCTTGATTCCTATGCAAAATATGCATACTTATTTGAGAATGGTAAGTTGTCCTCTATTGCTTATCACTCGAATGGGCGCAGTTGTATTTGTTGCATTAGGCCTACGATCTACTATTTTTACATACCCCTGCAATACATCTACTACAATAGGTTCTGTATCTTCTTGGTAAATAATACCTGCCGTTTCTGGCGTATCACCGCCGATTAATGTTTGAATATGACTACCTGTAAAAGTATATCCTTTGCCAGTTGCTAGCAGTAATTCTTCATGTCCACTGCGATGTCGCTTAGCTCCTATCCATCGATTATGCCACGTTGCCTGATTTTTCAATTCTAGTGTAACGCCAGACTGGTGAGGGTTATTTCCACTTTCAGCAAATTCATTTAATGCCGCCCCAGTCCACACGGAGTCCTTCGTCCCTAAATTCATCACAATATACGAACCATGACGTCCAGGATTAGGATTCAATCCATAGTTTTTATTCAATATCCCTACATTGCCTGTTACTTGTACCGTTGCATACTGGGATGGTTTCGGAGTAGATGCAGGGGCTGTACCCGTATAGGTATCAGCCAACCGACTAGTGCCAATACCAATGCTACCTTCTTCGACAATAGCAGCATACACATCTGCTTGCTCAAATGGCACAGTTTCAATTTTCACAGGACCGTCTAACGTAATATAACTATCTTTATTAGCTTGTACCCCATTGCCAACGGCTTGAATCACCGTGGGCCCATGAACGACCACCTTTGTATCATATTTCGGGTCATCAACATGTTTTCGACCAAAGCCGGCATAGATACCGCTCATGTAATAATGTGCCATTTCATCGGCTTGGTCATAAGGGTGAGCATTACTTAGATCTACTTGCAAGCCCTTGTGGACAGTTAACTTAGTACCATCCAATACATAAATACCAGTTACATTATGGTGCTTCTGCTGCACCGTGTCATACCCTACACCATTTACCTTAATATGCAGTCCCTCTGGATAGTTGAGTACCTCGTGGTATTTGCGCATCGCCACAGCTCGCCCCGCTGTGCTTACCTCAATGAGCTCTGGTTGCGTCACAACCTGTTGAAAGCCTACCTCTGCCGACGCTCCATACACAAATGGTACAGTGCTCAAACATGCCATAACAAGTCCTGCTAGTACATTTCGCTTATAATTCATACATACTCCCCTTACGAATCACTTGGACCTCTACTATGAATATCTTTATATCCTCTTTAGTATACCATTGGTAAGAGCCATTGCCTATGGTAGTGCTATTCCAATTGGTCATACAACATCTAGTAGGTAACAAAATGAGACGCCCCTCGTCGGAACGTCTCATTTTACAGATTTCTATATTAGAATTTAAATTTCATGCCTACATTATACGTACGGCCGCCTGTTGCTTCTCTCGCATAGTATTCACGATTAAAGATATTTTGTACTCCGAATTGCAATGTCGCTTCTTTGGATACTTTATAATTTACGGACGCATTAGTCAAGAAGTACGCATCTTCTGACTCTGGCTCGCCACCTGCGGTATCTTTGCTGTTGCGGGAGCTTACGTATTGCATATCCCACAACACATTCCACTTGCCACTATTGTATTCCAAACCACCATGGAATAGGTGCCTTGGAATTTCAAAGTTTTGTTCTTTTCCATCACTTTGATCTGTATTGTCCAAAGCTTTACTTTCTATATATCCCATTTGCCATGTATAGTTTCCAAAGACAGACCATTTGTTAGACAACTTGTGACGAAGTTCTAATTCTACACCACGACGTGTTTCTGATCCTATATTGATATACTTTTTGTAATCCTCAGTACCATCTGTCTTTTTAAATGTAACATATTGAATTTTATCCTTTGTATTCACATAAAAGGCTGCTACGTTTAATTTTGTACTTTCATTCCAAGATTTTTTCAAACCAAGTTCAAAGGTATCGGAATGTTCTGGATCTAACTCTGGATTTGCATGAATAGGAGTTTTAGATGTTTGACCGAAGCGGTACACTTGGTACAAGGTTGGCGGTGCAAAGGAGTGACCATAGGATGCATAGACGTTGGTAGAATCATCAAGGTATCTTTCTACGGACAACTTAGGACTCAACTCTGTGTAAGATCCATCATTATGATGTGCAACATCGTAGGACTTTGTTTTCTTATTGTACTCCCCGTGGGACCCATCGTACTTTTTAAAATGATCTAAACGAAGTCCGGCATAAATAGCCCAATCATCGTTAGGGCGATACGTATCTTGTACAAAAACTGCCATCGTGCGAGATGCCCCTGTATTCGTTTCACTCACACCGTTAGGGAATACCTTAGTATCTTTAGAGTTTTTATCTCGCCAATGTTGCAAAGAAATCTTTTCTTGATCAAACCGCTCTTGTTTCCAATTCAATCCCCCTACAATTTGATGTTTTCCTTCAGGTTTCCATGCTTTTTGCACATCTAGATTGTACGCTTTGCCTGGATAGAAGGAGTGCGTCCCTGGACCTTCATAATCTCCTGAAGTTGCTTTTGTTGGCACAGAATAGCCATCTTTCTTTTTATCTAAATAACCCAAGGAAATCTGTAATTTGTTCGCTTCATTTTTATATTGCAAACTATGAGAATGATATTCTCGCTCTGCATCATGACCTAAGAAACTATTGCCATTAAGAGATACATATTTTTTATCACTAACCTTGATATCCCCTGTAAAAACGGTCTTTCCATTTACTGTAACCGCACTAATTGGATTGTGGTAAGAGTACTTATGGTTCGCATATACATAGCGATAAGTTAGCGTTTCTTTGTCGCCTAGGTTCATCGTAATATAAGCAGACAAATTCTTATTATGCAAAGATTTATCCCCACGATTCCCTACCACATATTTACCACTTGTCAACTGTTTTAATGGCGTGTCAGGAGATACAGCTTTTACATCTTCTTTGATAGCCTTGCTTTTTTCCGTCACAAAAAATCCTGGGAATCCATTTGTGCGACGTTCTTCTGCAGATACACCAATGGCTACCATATCAGACACTCGAGCATCAAATCCTAGTTCGTTGTTCCAAGTACCATAAGTCCCGCCATTGACCTTGCCATGCCAACGAATCCCTTGACGATTTGCCTTCGGTGCGATTTGTTTCGTTGTAATACTCAATACGCCCGCTACCCCTTTACCACCATACAAGGAGGAACTAGCACCACGCACTAATTCAATACGATCGATGGAATGAACAGGAATCGCTTCCCAATCTACTTTATTATTGAAAGAATTATTCATCGGCACACCATCAACGAGTACAGATATATTTTTGGAATCAAACCCACGGATTTGAATGTCCCCCGCAGAGGCTTGGCTCTTATACACCCCTGGCAACAATTGTATAGCATCCGCCACCGTATCCACCTTGCGATTTTCAATATCCTTCGCTGTCACCACAGACACTGAACTAGGCGTTTTGGCAATATCCTGCAACGTTCTCGTAGCCGTTACCGTCACATCCGGCAAGGTCACCGTTTCTTCTATCGTTTGCGCATCATGAGCATACCCTGTATAACTGCCCAACGCTACCGTAACCATAGATAATAATAGTAACCGCGTTGCATTTCGTTTCACTTGTTTCATTCGCACTTCCCTTCTTACTGTAAAACAAACATTAAGTTTTCTATTAGTATAGCATTCATTTTCAACTTTGCAAATCACTTTGTGAAAATATCTTCATATATAACAAAAAAGCGGCCGAAGCCGCTTTTTGTAAATACGTAAAATTATTTACGTAAGCCTAATTTTTCTAAGATCGCACGGTAACGTTCGATGTCTTTACGACGAAGATAGTCAAGCATGTTACGACGTTGACCAACTAATTTTAAAAGACCACGACGGGAATGATGATCTTTTTTGTGCTCTTTTAAATGCTCAGTTAAGTATACAATGCGGTTAGTTAAAATCGCGATTTGTACTTCTGGGGATCCAGTGTCACCTTCGTGAACAGCAAATTCTTTAATAATAGCTGCTTTAGCTTCTGTAGTTAACATATTTCATGTCCTCCTAAAAATTACAATTCCATAGGCCAAAGTAATGGGCGGAGACTCAATTACCTCGCCTAGGTTAATACATCGGTATCTATAATACTATACTTTCATATAAATGTAAAGTATTTACCCCAACATCATGCGGTCACTGAGGGTATTTTCGCTAGCTACTTCAAAGCGCTCTAATAAATCTTGTACCGTTAAGCTAGCCTTCTCTTCTCCTCGTACATCATAGATAACTTTACCATTATCCATCATGATCAAGCGATTGCCGAATCGTAAGGCATCACGCATGTTATGGGTAATCATCAAGGTAGTCAAATGATGTTCTTTTACTAGTTCATCTGTGAGCTGCAATACTTTTTCTGCCGTTTTAGGATCTAAGGCTGCCGTATGTTCATCTAGCAACAACACTTCTGGTTTCAACATAGTGGCCATCAACAAGGTTATGGATTGACGCTGACCACCACTTAATAATCCCATACTGGATGACAAACGATTTTCTAAGCCCAAATCCAAACGAGCTAATTGCTGTTTAAATAATTCTCTTTCATTTTCTTTGAATGCCCAAGACAATCCCATTTGTTTTCCGCGACGCAAGGCAAGAAGCATGTTTTCCTCAATTTGCATATTTCCTGCTGTGCCCAACATAGGATCTTGGAAGACACGACCAATGTATTTGGCCCGTTTGTATTCCGCCATATGAGTGACGTCTACATCATTAATATGCAATGTACCTTCATCGACGGAGAATACCCCAGCGATGGAGTTCAACAACGTACTTTTACCAGCTCCATTACCACCGATAACAGTCACAAAATCTCCATCTTCTAATCGTAAGTCAATACCACGAAGAGCTATTTTTTCATTCACAGTGCCTTTATGGAAGGCTTTCACAATTCCTTTTAATTCCAACATGTGTATACCCTCCTCTTAACTACGACGAAATTTACCTTGCCACGTTGGTAAGGATAGAGCTAAGGCTACTAAGATAGCAGTAAATAATTTTAAATCATTTGGAGGCATACCTAGGTATAGCACAGTAGCAATAACAATACGGTAAATAATGGAACCGAATACGACTGCCACGAGGCTCAATACAAAGGATGAGTTACCGAACAGTTTGCGCACTACCGAGGAAGAAGCAAATAATACTTCTCCAATAATAACTGATGCGAGGCCGATAACGATGGTTCCTACGCCCATACCGATATCCGCAAAGCCTTGAGATTGAGCAATTAACGCACCCGACACAGCTACAAAACCATTTGATAATAGTAATCCAAGAACAATCATGGAATCTGTGTTTACCCCTTGGGCACGAATCATTTGTGGATTTACCCCAGTAGCGCGGATAGATGTGCCTAGTTCAGTACCGAAGAACCAGAATAAGAATAATCCTACTACCACCGTTACCACTACACCAATGATAGTCAATGCTACCGCATTGGAAATACCCATGCTATGAATGGCGGAGTACACCGTATCCATGCGCAATAAGGAGATATTTGCTTTCCCCATAATATGTAAGTTCACAGAATACAAGGCAATCATGGTTAAGATACCAGCTAGTAATGCAGGAATTTTTAATTTGGTGTGTATCCACCCTGTTACAGCTCCGGCAATCATACCACCAATACCTGCAACTATCACTGTGATCCAAGGGTTCACACCCATGGTAATCAATACTGCAGAAATAGCAGCTCCCATAGGGAAACTACCTTCTACTGTTAAATCAGCTACATCTAAAATTCTGAAAGTAATAAACACACCCAATGCCAACAATGCCCACAATAGGCCCTGTGCAATGGTACTAATAATTAAGTTTGTCATATATCCTCCTACTCGGGGTTGCCCCCACTACTATACTACTGTTGTCGCAATGACTCTGGAATCTGGATATGCAAGCGATCCGCTTCGTCTTGATTGAATACAAATTTAATAGGCTCTTGCATCTCGATTGGCATGCTATCCGGTGTGCTTTCACCACGAAGCACACGGGCCGCCATATGTCCAGTTTGAACTCCTAATCTATAAAAGTCTACAGAATAGGCTGCTAGTCCACCTGTTTTTAACCATGTCTCATCAGAGGGAAACACTGGTACGTTAGCGCTACTAAATATAGTGACGATGTTTGCATAGGATGAAGCAATGATATTATCTGTTGGAAAATATACTGCATCAATACCCATAATAGCTAATTGATTCGCCGCTTGCGGCACATCATTCACGTTGGAGACGGTTATTTCTACTAATTCCATACCGTATTTTTGCGCTTCTTTTCGAAAACTCTCTGCTTGTAATTGTGAATTCACTTCACTGGATGAATAAATAGTACCGATTTTTTTCGCATTCGGTAATAATTGATGCACTAATTCCACTCGTTTTTCCATAGGCACCATATCTGTGGTACCCGATACATTACCACCCGGATGTTCATCACTATCCACAAGTCGTGCTGTGGTAAAGCTCGTGACCGCAGTGCCTAATACAGGAATATCCTTCGTAGCATTCGCCATAGCCTGTACCGCTGGGGTCGCAATGGCCACTACTAAATCGGAATTACGCGCCACAAATCGTTGGGCAATGGTGTTTAGATTAGATTGGTCTCCTTGAGCATTTTGGTGGTCAAGAACCACATTATCTACAAATCCCTCTTCCCGTAATCCATCTACGAAACCTTTATTTGCTGCATCTAGTGCGGGATGCTCCGCTAATTGCAAGATACCCACTCGGTACATCTTGCCTCCTCCTGGTGCTTCTAGTGAAGATTCATGCCATAGTAAGAATCCCACCAGACAGACCACCAACAGGGCCAGTCCTTTTTTCCACATAAAAATCTCCTTTCTACTATACTACATGGTAGCCACGCGCCACCGCCTACAGTCTTTCTATGGGAAAGATATAGAGATTATACCACATGTGAAAGTAATAGAAAATATATAAATTAAAATTTCTATAGAATCTAATGTCGTCATGAGACATTATCTTCACAGATAAACAAAACGACTAGATTATTACAATCTAGTCGTTTATCTTTAATTCTACTATTTACGTACTAATGTGATATGCACCATACCGATAAGGAAACCGATAATGGACGGCACAATCCAGCCCATACCGATAGAAGCAAATGGAAGCATTCCGTAATATGGCAACGCCCATTGTACAAATCCAGATTGATTGATAAATGCTGGTGCTGTTGCCATAGCATCACCTAATGCCGCAAATAGGGCAAAGGCTGTTGTCCACGCATACACAGCTTGTCTGCCTTTGAAAATAGGTGCTGCAAAGGATAACAAGATGATTGTAATAGACAATGGATACAAGAACATCAACACAGGGATAGCTAATTCGATGATTTTTGTTAAGCCTACGTTAGCAATTAAGAAACCCACTGCTGTTGTTAAGTATGCATAACCACGGTAACCCAATGTGTTTGGGAACATTTCATCAAAAGTTTCACCACAAGCACCAATCAAACCTACGCAAGTTTTTAAACATGCTAGTGTAACAATGATGGCCAACAAGATAGCCCCTACATTGCCGAAGTAAAATGCATTCATTTGCGCCATGGTAATACCACCATTTTTAGCAAGGCCTAATGTTGTGACACTTGTAGCACCACTGTAGGCTAGGAAACCGTAGATAACAGCCATAATAGAGCATGCCACAAAGCCTGCTTTCACAAGTCCCATAGCAATGTCCTTAGGTTCTGTGACCCCCACACCTTGTAAGGCACGGATAACGATGATACCAAAGGCTAACGATGCCAATACGTCAAGTGTATTATAGCCTTCTGTAAAACCTTTGAAGAACGCATGGGTAGCATATTCCCCTTGTGGCGCTACTGATGTGTAATCTCCCATTGGCATAACCACTACAGTGATTAATAAAATGCTTAGGAATACTAAGAATAATGGCGTTAACACTTTACCAATGTATGTCATCAATTTTCCTGGATTCAAGGAGAACAAGATGGCAATAATAAAGAACACTGCAGAAAATACACCTAAGGCAAGATCAGGATTGACACTGCCAAGGAATGGTTCAAATCCGATTGTATAGGATACTGTACTCGTTCTTGGGATAGCAAATGCTGGCCCAATCGTGATGTACAATAACAAGGTGAAAATTTTACCATAGGTCGGGTGTACACGACTTACCAAGTCTTGTAAGCCATTACTACGAGATACACCCATAGCGACAATACCCAAGAATGGTAGTCCAATAGCTGTCGCTAAAAAGCCCAAAATAGCTGGCCACAACGCTTGACCTGCTTCTTGTCCTAAGTGAACAGGGAAAATTAAGTTTCCTGCTCCGAAGAACATCCCGAATAACATAGTTCCAATAAAGGCTACAGAACCCCAAGATAATGTTTGATTCATCACTATTCCCCCTTACATAATGATTTTTAATACATCTAGTACTTCATTTGGCAACTCATCTTTTGTTCCTTTTAATTTTTCAATGTAATCGTAGCGGAACTCAAATGCTTTGTGCAAAATATGATGGTACTCACGAACTGTAAAATCTGGTTCAAAACCTTCAACTTTTACATATTCTAAGTTTTCATATTTATAGAACGGTTCAAAGTTAAGGCTACCCTCAACCAAACCTTCTAACAAGCCTAATGTTACTTCTTTTGGAATTTTTTTGTCCAAGAAGAAGCCCGTATTCATAATGTAGCAATCTACACCAGATTGAGTGAATAGTTTTTTGTAACTTTCATAATCGGTACGTAAAGAATAGGTACGGAATGGATTAGCATAGGGTTCAATCACCAATGCATTAGGATCTACATTAGCATCCAATTTTTCTGCTGTAGAACGACGTGTTGCCAAAGTAGCTCCCATAGTAGCCGCTAAAATTGGATCATCAACTTTTAAAATTGGTGGCAATGTTTTATCTTTCATCAACCACACGATAGCATTCACAGGGTCTTTTACAAAGTTCACACGATTATCTGTCCAGAATTGTGATTTAATAGCACGACCATTGTTATTACGCACATCTTCTGCTAACACAACTTTGTTACCATCTTCATCTAAAGTAACACCCACATTTTGCAATGTTAATAGGTATTTATTAGCAGGATGTTCCATTGGATAGTCTTGCATTTTATCAAAATATGTTGGTTCTAAGGCAATGGAAGACAAATCGTCTGTATGAATGATATAGGCATCATCATGTAATACAGAAATATCATATCGTCCACCATGCTGTTCATGAGTCAATGTAGATTTACCAGATCCTGATAACCCAAATACGCCAATCGTATAAGAAGAACCATCTTTTAAATTGTATCGTTTCATACCACCATGGCATGCCACATAACCATAACGATTTGCCAAGGACCATCCTAATGTAAGAGTACCTTTTTTATGTTCCCCAAAATAACGCATACCTAAAATCATAGCACAGTTATGAGCAGGGTCAAAAATAGCCAGTCCACCTGGATGTCCTTCTACCACATAATCTGGATCAGAGTAAATAAAAATATCCCCTTCTGGAATCTCTTTACTACCTCTATAGAAGGCTTTTACTTCCTCATTGAAAAATTGGAAATTAATAGCCCAAGAATATAGGATCGATGCATGCTCTTTAGGAATCATCAAGTGCGCACGAGCAGTAAAAGCTTCATCCAAACCTACGATAGCTTGCGCTGAAATCCATTCTTTATGACGGCTATCATATACTGCATCCCGCGCAATATCACATAATTCTACTTCATTAATACCTTCATCGCCAATAATACGGCGAGCTTTTGCATAACGACCTGTTGTTTTACCATTATTTGTAACTAATACTTTGGCATCTTGCGGTAAACCTTGCTCTTCCGCACGGTATACGGGCATATCTAATACAACGACCCCAGGTTCTTTCGTGGCTAACTCATAAGCCTGTGCAATAGACTTCACCGGTGTTACATTATTTCCATAAAAAGCAGTTTCTATGGTACTTCTTAATTTGGAAAAGAGCGGATTCTCTTTAATTTCGGAATGTTTCCATTTTAATCTTGTTGCCATATGTTCCTCATTAATTCTAACTTACTATACTTATGCATATTCTTATATTCTAACATTTAATTAAGTATTTCACAATATGAGACCAATTATATATACTGCATCAGTCTAGCAAATACAGGCCTCTGTGATATGTATCACAATGTATTTTTACTATGCGATGAATAGTTATGAAAAAACGGATATCACAAGGCATTCACCTCACAATATCCGTTGATTCTATACAACTAAGATCTATGATTCATAATATAATCAATATCTAAGTCTTGCAAATACAATTTAAATGCCTCAGCCAACTGTGGATTTCGTAAGCCGTATTCTACAGTCGCTTTTAAATATCCTAATCGATCGCCTATATCATAGCGCACCCCTTCATAAGAGTAAGCTAAAATTCTTGAGGAAAGTCTAGCAATCGCGTCGGTCAATTGAATTTCATTGCCCGCCCCTTGGGGAGTTTTTTCTAATTCATCAAATATATCTGGCGTCAAAATATAACGACCTAATACCGCCAAGTTCGATGGAGCATACTCAAGTGGTGGCTTCTCCACCAAACCTGCTACTTCATACACATTCGGTTCGATTTCACTACCGGACACAATACCATAGGAGCTAACTTTTTCTGGAGCTACAAATTGAGTTCCTAAAATTGTTACACCATCATGGGCATAATGACAATCAATTAATTGCTTCAAGCACGGTCTTTGTGGGTTATAGACCACATCATCCCCTAATAGAACAGCAAATGGCTCATCCCCTATAAAAGACTTCGCACAATAGATAGCATCACCCAATCCACGGGCTGTTTTCTGACGAATGTAATGAACTTTAATATTCGCCAAATTTCTCACCATATCAAGATGTTGTTGCTTACCTTGTTGTTGCAATAATTGCTCTAACTCCACACTAGTATCAAAATGATCTTCAATCGCACGCTTATTGCGTCCCGTAATAATTAGAATATCTTCAATACCTGAATCGATAGCCTCTTGCACAATATATTGTATTGTTGGTGTATCCACAATAGGCAACATCTCTTTCGGCTGTGCCTTAGTGGCTGGTAAAAAGCGTGTACCAAAGCCTGCCGCTGGAATCACTGCTTTTCTAACTTTTTTCATGGTTTCCCCTTAGATTAAAAATCTTTCGCTACCAATGTATATTCCCATTTCTTTTGTTTTGTACGATATGTCAAGGATCCTTCAAAGGAATGTAAATCACGATGCCATGTAAGATCTACATACCGTAACTCATGAGTCTGCATATCTCGTTGTATCTGTACACTAAAGCGATCTAATCGAGTAGCTTGTACACTTAGCCCATAGTATAAATTATACTTCACATCAATTTGATCAAATGGATATGGAGAGTCGGCTGAGACAGATACATTACTTTGACGATATCCAGCCCAAGCTTTCACACGAGGTCCTAGGTTGGTGTTGGCAGCTACACCCCAATATGGCATAGAACGAACCGACGAATTATATCCGTAGTAATCACGTTGGTAACCACCATAGAAGGTAACCTCTGTATTAGGCCCTATATGAACTGGGTCATGAGATACTTCACCATACATCTTAGCATGAGTTCCCTTGATATGACCTTCATACCATTTACCATAGCTAACACCACCACGAATAGTCACAGGAGTGCTACCAAGATGATACGCATGCGTATCCACCGATAATTCAGGCTTCTTCTCGACCCATACTTTTTTCGCATTTAATGTAGCTGACTCGCGACTATACGCTATCTTTGCTTCTCCCCAAGGCAAGAAATGAACATACCCAAAGGATGGTTTAAACCCAATATGAGTTCCCCAAGTATAATGCAAGAAAAGTTCCCCATGTTTAGATACTGGATAGTCAATTTTACCATTTAAACTCAATCCATCAGAAGAATTATATTTCGGTCTTGGTACAAAGGAAAATACGCTCACTTGTCCTTGTTTATCTTGACGCAAAGACACCGTATATTTATTTACAGAAATAATCCGTTTATTTTTAATATAAAAGCTTGCATTATGAATGACTGCTTTATCTCCAGGGAATACCTCTATATAGTCCCCTTCCACACGATAATCAGGTGCCCCTTTAAAAGCAATGGCATGTTTTGTCGTTAACCAACCTTTTTCAATGCGCCCTGTTTTACCATCAAAGTCACCTACTTCTGCTTTTACCCAATAGGGATCGGCATAGCCAAATACATTTTTTGTGTGAGCTGCTCCAGTAGTAGCATTGTAGGTAATGTGAGAACCTTTTAAGTCCTTTGTATCCCCTTTATCTTCTAAAAAATGATAGTCCGATACACTTTCATATTGCTGGGTCTTCGTATTACCTTCTAGTCTTTCTGACAATAGTTGTTGATTGCCCCGTTCTACTTCTACAGCGCCATTGGCCCATACACGACCAGTAGTATCGTTATAATACATTTTATCTGCATCAATACGAACTGGTACAGCCGGTTTTTCTACCACTTGTTTGCCTTTTTTTTCAATTGCTTTAACCTGCAAATTTGGCGCATACTGCGTATCTGTAGATACTGTGGAAATCTTAGGCATTTGCACATACTGAATGTCGGCAACCTTTGGAGTAGCTTCGAATACTGGGGTCGTAGCATCTACTGTTTGGGCATGACCTTGTGTACATGCCAATGCCGTCAAAATAGCAGCGGCTGTTACAGAATATCTTTTCATGCTCATCTCCTAGTCTTTCTCACGTTTTACAATGATGACAGGTTTTTCAGTTAAAGAATCATCTGGTACCACTTGTACAGGTTCTTCTTTTGCTTTTACAGCCGGAGCTGGCGTTGATTCAGCTACTACTTTTGATGCTGCTACTGGTTCAGCTGCTGCTTTTGGTGCGACCACTGGCTCCACAGGAGCTTTTTGCACAGCTCCCGTATCTACACCATGTACTTCCACCCCAGAAATAGTAACAGAGGATTCAGGCTGTACATACACAAGAGTTCCTACTGGTAAATCAATAGATTTACCTTTTACAAAGAAGCCCCCTACAAGGCCTACAGGTCCTAATAAAACAGCCCCTGCTACAGACGCACCAGCCGCTTTTAGTTCTCCTTTTGTTTTAGACTTAGCTTCTTCACCTTGGATGGCTGTGAAAACTGTACCATCAATACCTTGTAATTTATCAAATACAATGTTTAATTTTGCATTACGTCCAAAAGATCTTGCTTTTGTAATTTCCGTAATATGGCCAGTACCTACTGTTCCTTTAGGAATCAACAGAGTTTCCCCATCCATTACATCTTCTGCTACTTTGACATGAACTACATCATCTTTCACATTTTTTTGAGATGTTACTGGTTCTGTTAATTCTAGAGTAAATACTTGATCAGCCCCAATAGTTCCTAGTTTTGTTCGCAATGCTACTTGTGTTCCAAAAATAGATTGCTTTAATTTTTGTACACGACTTTGTAAAGAACCTTTTGCTTCTAGTCCATTCACACTGCGTTCCATTTCGCCAATGCGTTCTACGAGAGAGCCACTATGAACTTCATCATAATACATCCATTCCAAAGCATTGACTTCTTGATGCAATGTTACCTTTGTTCCTTGACCTTCCACAGATGTATACAAAGATTCCACTTGCCCTGTAATACTACCTTGTTGTTTTGTACCATAAATAGTATCTTGTAATTGATGTACTCGATCTGTTAATGCACCTACTTGTACTTTACCATACACAGTACTTTCCAAAGCTTCTGTTTTTTCTAATACTGTGTCTGGTGCAGCCCATACACTTGTTGCTAAAAGAGCAAATACAGCTCCTAATACAGCAGAACGTTTCATAGTATCTCCTCATCTCTACTAACACATAGATAGCACGGGCAAGCCCGTGCTAATCCATTAAATCTTCAAATCTATAATTGCGGATACGCCAACCCCTTGAATGCGATTTGCAGTCGTTGGGTTCGTACTGTCAATCGGTACTAGTCCTTTTACGCGAGCTACGGAATTAAAACTAGCCTCAATTTGTGCTACCGCTTCCACACGTTCCACTTCACTACTAGGTCCTGTTATCTGTGCTGCACCAATATGGCCACCTTTACCAAGACTGACAATAGGAACTACTTTTGTTGAATAGGTAGTACTCAAATTATTTTGCTTTAATAAATTGTTCAAGAAATTATTAATGGAGTCTCCATATTTATCTACTAGAAAGCCCACGCCTCCCACTTTCAAGGCGCCTCCTAATAAACTTCCTAAATTGAACGCCTGAGCTTGTTGCACTCCAACAACACCCACAGTGGCTACTGAGAATGCTACCATAGCAGCTACGATTTGTTTTTTCATCGTAATATCCTCCTTTTCCTTTCCATTGTATCAAAAAATAAATTTTTATTCTATACAAAGTATATGAGATATCCATGATTTTTTCGTGAAATCTTACATTTTTTAGCAAATCCGTGGAACTTGGTCTTCTCCGAGCATATCTAACAAACGAATTCCGCCTACTGCCGTTTGTAAACCTACTTTACCAGCATTACCATTCACTATATCACCAATGATGACAGCATCACAACCTTCTGTAAAAGTCCGCATCATCTGCACTACATCATCTGCCACATCAGCACGTACAATGACAATCATTTTACCTTCATTGGCTAAATACAATGGGTCATACCCTAATACTTGGCATACGGCTTGCACTTCCTCACGGACAGGAATGGCAGACTCTTGCAATCGAATCCCTTTTTGAGCAGAATTTGCAATTTCTTGTAATGTGGTAGCCAATCCACCGCGAGTAGGATCTCTAAAAAAAGCAATATTTTTTCCAAATGTTTCCAATAAGGCATGGGACATAGTATGTAAGGGAGCACAATCTGTCTGAATTGTGTCTGGCAAATCTAATCCATACCGAGTTCCCATAACAGCAATGGCATGGTCACCCAAGGTGCCGGATACAATAACTTTCATACCACTTTCAATATAGGGAGTGCCTAACTGTACATAGTCCGGTACAATACCTACACCGGCTGTATTGATATAGATTCCGTCAACAGAACCCTTTTCTACCACCTTCGTGTCTCCTGTAATGATAGAAACACCTGCTTGTTGTGCCATATCAGACATGGTTTGTAGCACCACTTCTAACGTAGGGATAGGCAAACCTTCCTCTAAAATGAGTCCACAAGACAAATACTGAGGAATAGCACCCATCATGGCTAAGTCATTCACTGTACCACATACAGCTAACTTACCAATGTTACCACCAGGAAATATATGCGGCGTCACTACATAGGAATCTGTGCTCATAGCCATACGCCCATTAGTAACGGGAAATACAGCCCCATCATGTAATTCATTTAATATTGGATTAGAAAAATATTTCACAATATATTTGTCCACTAGTTCGTGGCTAAATTTACCACCATTACCATGGACTAACCGAATCCGTTCCATTTATTCCTCCCAGGTCATTCCACCGCTGGAAAAACCGTATTTATACCAAGCTGAACAACTACCTTCTACGGATACCATACAAGCTCCTACTGGATGCTCTGGCGTACAAAGTTTGCCAAATAAAGGGCATGCATCAGGATGAATCATCCCTTGGATAACAGACCCACATTGGCAACCTTTCGGTCCATCACTAGTGGTAAACGGAGGCAATGGTAATTGTACTAATGCATCATAAGCAGACCATTCACCTCGCAACTTTAATCCTGATGCAGGTAAGGTACCAATACCACGCCAACCATCATCAGACGGCTCATACAAGGTATCCATTAATTGTTGTGCTACTGGATTTCCCGTTTTTGCCACCACAGACCGATATGTATTTCCTACATAAAATTTCTTTTCTTTACGTTGTTCTAAGAGATTTACAATGGCTGCTAAAATTTCCACACCATCAAAGCCAGCAATACAACTTGGCATATGATATTCATCAGCTAAGAATTGATACGGCTGTTCTCCAATGATAACGCTTACATGACCTGGCAATAAGAATCCATCAATTTGATGATCTGGATTACTTAATAAAGCGCGTAATGCAGGAGGCACCAATTTATGAGAAATCAGGAAAAATACATTTTTTAGTCCCTTTGCATGAACCGCCTGTATTGTAGCTGCTATGACAGCTATAGTTGTTTCAAAGCCAATGCCTAAAAAGATAATCTTCTTATCTGGATATTGTTCACTTAAGGAAAGCACTTCCATTGGGCTATAGATAATCTCAATGTGGGCACCCTCTTCTTTAGATTGCCATAAATTACCTGTCGTACCAGGTACTTTTAGCATATCTCCAAAGGTGGCAATCACTACGTCATCTTGAGCTGCATACGCCAAAGCTTGGTCCATGTATTGTTGATCTGTCACACACACAGGACATCCAGGACCACTAATCAGCTCGATGCCTTTTGGTAGCATTTGACGGATGCCTTCACGGAAGATAGCCACGGTATGGGTCCCGCAGACTTCCATAAACCGCACCCTTTCTTCCGGATTATGTAATTCACGAATGCGCTCTAGTAGACTAGCAGCGACCTTCGATTTTTCTGTTAAAGTAATCTTGTTCAAGTTCTTCTAACTCGCGGAATGCCTCAAGGGTCAAACGAGCTTCCTCCTCATCTACAATTTGTACGGCACAGCCCGCATGGACTAATAGCCAATCTCCAATTTTTGCTTCCGGCACCAATAACAGGCTACACTCCCGTTGCACTCCTGTTAATTCTACGGTACCGATGGATTCATTAATATGCACCAACTGTGCAGGTACTGCTAAACACATAGTATCTCCTATCTATTCATATAATTTCCCAACCATAATTGTCCTAAAGCGATACCACCATCATTCAAAGGGCTTTGGTTAGGAATGTGGATATGGTACTCTTCTAATTCCCGTATCACTCCTTCTAGGAGAATGCGATTTTGGAATACTCCTCCACACAAGACAATATGCGAAATTTGTCGCTCCTTACAACATTGTTTCGCCATCTGTCCTATATAATATATCAAAGTTCTGTGAAAGTTTGCTGAGATTTTTGCTACACTTTCACCACATTCTAATTGTTCTATCACAGATCGTACTAAACTCATTGTATCTAATACCGTTCCGTCCAGCTTCATGTCTAGGATAGTGCCCCTCTCTGAAAGCGCCAGTTGTTCTAACTCGATAGCAAGTTGCGCATCATAGAGATGCTCATGGCCTACACCTAACAAAGACGCTACTGTATCGAATAAGCGTCCACCGCTCGAAGATCGTATCATCTGCATATGAGGCATCATTTTCTCTAATAGTTCCCATCCCTTTGGCAGTGTTTTCTTCCACTCTTCTATAACTGTGGGTCCCCCTGATGGATAGGTCTGATTCACATACCATAATGCTTGACGCCACGGTTCTCGTACTGCCACTTCACCACCTGGCAAAGGGGCATAACTCAAATGTGCCATACGTTCCATATGCTCTTGATGACAATATAAAAACTCACCGCCCCATAGAGTGCCATCTGTGCCATATCCTGTCCCATCAAAGCAAATACCTAACACTGGTTCCTGAATATTATACTCTGCCAGTACCGCTGCCACATGGGCATGATGATGCTGCACTTCTATGACAGGTAATTGATATTTCTCTGCATAGATTCTACCACACTGTGATGTGTAGTAATTCGGGTGGGCATCCACGATGACCTCTGTTGGTTGTAATTGAAATAAGTCTTCATAGCGCTTCGTTGTGGACCATAGCAAATCCTGTACTCGCTGATGCTCCATATCTCCCATGTAGGGGCTAAGGATAGCATGAGAACCTCGATTCATCGCAAATGCTGCCTTCATATCTGCACCCATAGCTAGCATAGTTGACCTCTTCTCTAATGCTACTACAGGAATGGATACAGGTACGTATCCTCGGCTACGGCGAATCATGATTGATGTATCATGCACCACTTGTACCACAGAATCGTCTACAGGAGAGATAATCTCCCGATTGTGAGTCAATATATAGTCTGCTATCCCCTGTAATTCTTCCAATGCCTGGGCATCATTATATAATACAGGATCACCACTTCGATTCGCACTAGTCATGACCCATAGAGCATTAAACGGTACTAAACTGTAGTGATACGGAGCATAGGGCAGCAAAATGCCTAAGGTTTCCATACCAGGAGCTACACTTGGTGCCACCGTATTATGCTCTGTTACCTTTCGCAACAACACAATAGGCCTTGCTGGGCTCAACAATAGTTCTTCTTCCTTTTCAGATATGTATACATACTGTTTTGCCGTTTCCAAGGATCCTGCCATGACCGCTAAGGGTTTTCTAGGCCGTCCTTTACGCTGACGCAAGGTTTGTACTGCATTTTCTTGTAACGCATCACAGACCAAATGATAGCCGCCTACACCTTTTAATGCCACAATGGCACCTTGTTGTATGTACTCTTTGGCTTGCTCTATGGCATCCTGTCCAGTAGCCAACACCATCCCATCTGTACCTTGTAATGTAAACATCGGTCCACACTGCTCGCAAGCATTAGGCTCTGCATGATACCGTCGCCCTTCTAGATCCTCATATTCCCCTTGGCACTCCTCGCACATAGGGAATGCTTTCATCGATGTTTTATGACGGTCGTAAGGAGTACTTTCAATAATCGTATACCGAGGACCACAGTTCGTACAATTTGTAAACCCATAGTGAAAGCGTCGATTCTCAGGGTCTTGTATATCTTGCAAGCATGCCTCGCAAGGTGCCATATCGGCGCCAATAAAGGCATTGCCCTTAGCACCTTGGGAAAGGATTATCGTAAACGAGTGCAATGATTGTACTGTGCTTGGTTCTACACGCAAAGTATCAATGCGTCCATGCATAGGTAACTCAGATTGCAATCGTTCTACAAATAGTTGGCAATCTGCATCTACACCTTGTATGTGTATTTCCACACCGCTCGTGTCATTTCTCACTGTCCCCACTAGTCTTAATTCATGGGCTAGTTTAGACACAAAGGGGCGGAATCCTATGCCCTGTACAATGCCTGTTACATGTATGGTGTATGCTTTCATAGAACCCGCCTCCCTTCAGTTATAAAATTTTAGTGATTTTCTTGTCGGATCCCCGCTGCATCCAGTTCAGCTTGGATCATAATAGCACATTCAATACGTTTTTTCTGTAATTTACATCCCATTTCGTATGGTGTGCTAAGATCTCCACCTAATGTTTCATTGTTCGCATGGCAACCGCCGGAGCAGAAGAATTTTGCCCAACAGTTGGCACATGTTTCTTTCGTAAATACGTGAGTATTTCTAAATTGTGTCGGTATGTCATAATTTTTCAAACCATCAAAGACCGTACCAATCACATAGCCATCCTTACCTACGTATTGGTGACATGGGTAAATATCTCCATTTGGTACAACAGCCATATACTCATGACCAGCTCCGCAACCACGTAAGCGTTTCGCCATACATGGTCCACGGTATAAATCCATACGGAAGTGGAAGAAGTTAAATTTCTCACCCCAACCTGCTAGTTGACGTTCTAAATATAAGTCTGCCAATTTTTCATATTCTTTTTCGATGATCGGCATATCCTCAGGACGTAACACATAAGCTCCATCTTCGCCAACCACTGGTTCCATAGACAAATGTTCAAACCCTAAATCTGACATAGCTTCTACATCTTTGCAGAAGTCCAAGTTATTATGTGTATAGGTACCACGTACATAATATTCACGGCCCTCACGCTGTTTAACAGCATTCACTAAGTTCTTCGCTACTGTATTGTAAGTGTCTTTGCCACCAGAACTTGGGCGCATACTATTATGCACATCTTCACGACCATCTAGGGACAGCACCAAACTCATGTTATGCTCATTCACATAATCGATTTTATCCTGTGTCAATAACATGCCGTTAGTGGTCAATGTCAATTTAAAGATTTTTCCATGTTTTTCTTGAATGGATTCAATGTATTCTACGGTTTGTTTCACTACATCCCAGTTCAACAATGGCTCACCACCAAAGAAATCGATTTCACAATGCTGGCGTGGACCACTCATAGAAATCAAGAAATCTACAGCACGTTTCGCCACGTCAAAACTCATTAATTCTCGTTTTACTCCGCCGTAATCACCTTGACTAGCGAAACAATACTTACAAGCTAAGTTGCAATCATGAGCAATGTTTAAGCAAAGAGCTTTTACAATTGGTTTTTCATCTACCACTAGTTTGAACTCTGCAGACATAGGAGCAAAGAGCATTTCCTCTTTGATGAGTTCATCTAACTCATCCATAATTTCATCTAACTCCGCTGCATCCTCTGTAGCATCTAACGCACTATGTACAGCATCACGGTTGGTACCGTTATAGATATCTAATACACGATCAATGAGCTCATCGATCACATGGATAATTCCACTATTTACATCCAATAGAAAGAACTTATCTTTCATTTTAAATTTATGAATCATCGGTTGTAATTCTAACATTCATACCTCCATTAACTTACTAAAGTCTACCGTATATTATATCACTTTATACTCGTAACGTATAGAAAGCTATCAATATAGAGTATACTTTTTCTAAAATTATAGTATGCAAAAAATTGTACTTTTGAAGTACAGATATTATAATTTAGCAAGCTAAAGACATAAAAGGGTTAGCATACAGAATCCCCCTAGATCTGGTACATCTAGGGGGATTTTTGTATGTTTTATAGTAACACTTTTAGTATAATCCTAGAAGTAATATAAAGCAAATAAGCTGCCCACCATATGGTGAACAGCTTATTGCTAATCGAATGATTATTTTTGTTTGCACACTTGGTTACCTACTGTACAGCTAGTTTTGCAAGCAGATTGGCAAGATGTTTGACATTCGCCGCAGCCGCCTGTTTTAGCAGTTTTTTGTAGGGATTCAGTGTTAATTGTACGAATACGTTTAGACATCTTCATTCCTCCTAAGCACAAACTTACTCTATTATATTATCATCTAATACCGTTTCAAGCAAGCAAAAGGCATAGGAATTAGTGAGCTAACGCTTCTTTCAATGTTTTAAGGTTTTCTTCCATGATGTCAAGGTATGTCACATTTTTTTGTGCTTGTTCTTCTGTTAAACCTTCTGCCGGGTTTAATACATACACTTTTACGCCAGTTTCAGCAGCGATAGCATTAGCCAATTTAGGGCTTACCAATTCTTCACTGAAGATTGCTTTTACATTATGTTCTTTGATGAAAGCCACGATATCTGCCATGCGTTCTGGTGTTGGTTCAGCATCTGGAGATACTCCCATAATACCCAATTGTTCAAAACCGTATGCGTTTGCTAAGTAACCAAATGCCATATGGCTAACTACTAAATGTTTGTCGTGTTGTGTTTTACCAAATTCTTCATATTTAGCATGCAAAGCTTGTAATTTTTCTTTGTATGCTTTGCCGTTAGCTTCATAGTATTTTGCATTCGTAGGGTCTGCTTTAGAGAAGGCTTCTACAACAGCATCTACTTCTTTAGCAACATTCATTGGATCTAACCATACATGTGGATCAAACTCGCCATGTTCATGTTCGTGCTCATGTTTATCTTCTTTTTGAGCTTTATTATGGTCATCTTTGTCGTCTTTATGATCTTTGTCATCTTTATGTTCTTTGTCATGGTCATGATCATGTTCGTCTTCATCTTCATCTGGAGCTGGCAACAAAGTAACAGATTTAGACAATTCTACAGGTTGCGCTTTTTGTAGCACATCTTTTTCTAAAATCTTTTCTGTTGGTTCCAAACCTGCACCACTATATAAGAACACTTTAGCAGTACCAATTTCTTTTAAATCTTTTGCAGTTGGATCCCAATCATGT
Source organism: Veillonella sp. CHU594 (assembly GCF_003992265.1). Classification (NCBI taxonomy): domain Bacteria; kingdom Bacillati; phylum Bacillota; class Negativicutes; order Veillonellales; family Veillonellaceae; genus Veillonella; species Veillonella sp. CHU594. The sequence continues at coordinate 124,892 of NZ_RQVB01000004.1, read as the reverse complement.
GGTTCTGCTCCTGGAGGCACTAATAAAGTCACATCAACTTTGTCTCCCCCTACTTGTTTCGCTACATCATATACAGGGAACACGGTAGTAACGACCTTCATTTTTTCAGCTGGTGCTGCTTGTTTTGTATCACTGCCACACCCAGCAATACCTACTGCAGTAGCCACCATAGTAGCTCCTAGTACAAAATAGGTTAATCGTTTTTTCCAATTCATGAGTATACTCCTCCTAACACATAAAAAACAAGAAGTGATTAGTTTTTGCTAATTCACTTCTTGATTATATCCGATTTAAAAAATCCGTGCTTGAATGCATGAGCAGTCTATACACTCAATTTCATTATCATTTAAATTTCTTAATCACCGCAATTGCCACTGGTGTTACTACAGCTACCGCTAATAATGCTTCTGGAATACCATGAGACCATACAATACCCATCACCACATTAAATACGGCCTCTTGTGAAATATGTGTAGCTTTTGCAAATTCTACACCATAAATTGTGTAAATACCAGTCATCACAAGGATTGTATTAGTAGCTGTTCCCAAGAATGCAGCTAAGCCGATACGAATGGCTTTCACCTTAATTGGTACATACATATATACCAACGCTGCCACTAAACCGATCAACATTCTTGGCAATACAGAAATAATAGGATTCATAAATGCAAAGGATAAAATATTAGGCGCCATGTAAGCTTGTACCATACTGTACGCACCGAATAAGAAACCTACTGACATACCTACTTTAGGCCCTTCCACAACACCACCTAAGATAGTTGGGATGTGCAAGATAGTAGCACTAATTGGTGGAATTGGCACAAAGCCCCAACCTGTCATACCAAGTACAATGGTAATCCCTGCCAATAAACCAATAATCGTTAATTGACGTACCGTAAATTTTTGCGATGGCTGTGTTTGCAACGCTGTTTCTTTTTCCATGTTTTCCTCCGTTCTTATTCCCTTAGGATATAAGTCGAACCAATAATAAAAAAATGGAACTCAGTTCTGCTCTTCCTGATACAGACTATACAGTTAGTTCCTCGTATAGAGTAGTACAAAACAGCGCTTCTGTCAATCAAAAAATGTAACTTTTCTTACACTACAAGAAAACGAACACCTTATGAGGTGCCTCATACAAGTGTTCGTTCTACCATTACAGCCCCAACAATTTTCTGCCTTCTTCCCAAGCAAAGATAGGTGTTAAGAATGTCATTAAATTTTCTTCTTCAAATGGATAGGCACGCATGCCAATCGCTTCAGCAGCCTGTACATCAGAAGGTTTATCACCCACAAAGTAGATTAATCGTTTTTCCAATTCATGAGTATACTCCTCCTAACACATAAAAAAACAAGAAGTGATCAGTCTTTGCTAATTCACTTCTTGATTATATCCGATTTAAAAAATCCGTACTTGAATGCATGAGCAGTCTATACACTCAATTTCATTATCATTTAAATTTTTTGATGACAGCTAGTGCCACAGGTGTTACAACGGCTACTCCTAATAGTGCTTCTGGAATACCATGAGACCATGCAATACCCATCACCACATCAAATACAGCTTCTTGTGAAATGTGTGTTGCCTTTGCAAATTCTACACCATAGATTGTATAAATACCAGTCAATACAAGGATAGTACTTGTGACTTTTCCTAAGAAAGCGGCTACACCAATACGGATAGCTCTTACCTTAACTGGCAAGTACATATATACCAACGCTGCTACTAAACCAATCAACATTCTTGGTAATATAGAAATGATTGGATTCATAAACACGAAAGATAAAACATTCGGTGACATATACGCTCGTACCATACTGTAAGCACCAAATAAGAACCCTACTGACATCCCCACTTTAGGACCTTCTACGATACCACCTAAAAGGGTTGGAATATGCAAGATGGTCCCACTAATTGGTGGGATTGGCACAAAGCCCCATCCTGTCATGCCAAGTACAATCGTAATCCCTGCCAATAAGCCAATAATCGTTAATTGACGTACCGTAAATTTTTGCGATGGTTGTGTTTGCAACGCTGTTTCTTTTTCCATGTTTTCCTCCGTTCTTATTCCCTTAGGATATAAGTCGAACCAATACTAAAAAATGGAACTCAGTTCTGTTCTTCTTGATACAGACTATACAGTTAGTTCCTCGTATAGAGTAGTACAAATCAGCTATTCCGTCAATCATAAAATGTAACTTTTCTTACACTACAAGAAAACGAACACCTTATGAGGTGCCTCATACAAGTGTTCGTTCTACCATTACAGCCCCAATAGCTTTCTGCCTTCTTCCCAGGCAAAAATAGGCTCTAAGAATGTCATTAAGTTGTCTTCTTCAAATGGGTACGCACGCATGCCAATGGACTCAGCAGCCTGCGCATCAGATGGTTTATCACCGACTAGGAAGCTACCATCCACATCTACATTCCAGTCCTGAATTGCTTTCGTCAACATACCAGGATTTGGTTTGCGGCAATCACAGTCTTTCGTGTACTCTGCCACAGATCCTTCTGGATGATGTGGGCAGTAATAGTAGGCCAATACTTTCACACCTTCTGCCTCTAATCGGCGAGACATTTCTTCGTGTAACTGATGCACATCGTCTTCTGTGTAGTATCCGCGAGCCACTCCGCTTTGGTTTGTCACTACAATGATGTCATACCCACGGCGTTGTGCCTCTTGCATAGCCTCAATAGCACCTGGAATAAATTCCAATTTCGCAGGATCACTTAAATATCCTACATCTACATTAATAACTCCATCACGATCTAAAAATAATACCTGTCTAGTTTCCATTATTTTACATATCCTTCATTAGTCGCTAATAACTCACAATATTCATGAACTGCTTGTTTTAATGGTGTAAATCCTTTGTCATAGCCAGTTGCCAACAACTTCGTTGTATCAGCTTGGGTGTAGCATTGGTATTTACCTTTCAACACCTCTGGGAAGTCAATATAGCGAATAGAGCCTTTTCCCGCATAGGAAATAACTGCTTTCATAAATTCGTTGAACGTATGAGCATGACCCGTACCGCAGTTGAATACACCGCTAATTTCAGGATGTTCCCAGAAATAGAAGTTCACATTCACCACGTCATTCACATAGATGAAATCCCGGGTTTGCTCACCGTCACCATATCCATCGATGCCTTTAAAGAGTGTAATTTCACCAGTTTCCATCAATTTATAATACATTTGACGCACCAAAGATGCCATCTTATCTTTATGTGTTTCATTCGGTCCAAAGACATTAAAATAGCGCAAGCCTACACATTGAGATTGTAATTGGTTTCTAAATTTTGCTACATAGCGGTCAAATAGTAGTTTAGAATACGCATATGGATTTAAAGCTTGTTCGCAAGATGGGTCTTCGCGGAATCCATTAGTCCCATGTCCATAGGTGGATGCAGAAGATGCATAGATGAAAGGAACTCGACGTTCTTGGCAATAATGAAAGAGATTTTTAGATCCTTCATAGTTATTTTTCATCATATATCTACCATCATAATTCATAGTGTCTGCACAAGCACCTTCGTGGAATACCACTTCGATAGGTCCACAATCAAAGATATTTTGTTCTACCGCAGTATCAAAATCTTCATAATCGATATAATCTGCAAAATCCAACATTTCAATGTTGCGGATTTTACGACCATCCGTTAAATCATCAACAATCAAAATATCATTGCGACCTTTATTATTCAACTGTTTTACAATATTGGAGCCGATAAAGCCAGCACCACCAGTAACAATAATCATAGTTTTCCTTCCTCTATTAATCCTTGAATACGTTCAATGATTCCTGTTGTGGAATATCCCTCTTGGAACGGCAAGATTTGTACTTCCTCTACAAACTCCTTGCCAATGACGTCTTCTGGCTTATAATCTCCACCTTTAACCAATATATTTGGTCGCAACTGTGAAAGCACCTCTGCTGGCGTATCTTCTTCAAATAGAACCACACCATCTACAAAGCCTAAAGAGCTCATCAATAAGGCTCTATCTAGTTCATGATTGATAGGACGACTATCCCCTTTTAAACGACGCACAGAGCTATCTGAATTGAGGGCCACCACCAAATGATCACCCAGTGTTGCTGCCTCTTTTAAATAGGTCAAATGACCACGATGTAAAATATCAAAACAACCATTCGTAAAGACAACCACTTCACCACGATCTTGCCACAACCGTATCTTTTGGGCTAATGCATCTACAGAATAGACACTTTCTTTATCTTCTTTTTTTGCTTTCATAGAAGACAATAAATCTAATAATTCCTGACGGTGAATTGGATAGGTACCTACTTTGGATACCACCACACCTGCTGCTGCATTGGCTGCTACTAAAGCGGCTCGGATAGATAAGCCCGCAATTAATGTAGTGAGCATCATGGCCACTACCGTATCGCCGGCACCGCTCACATCGAATACATCTTGCTGTTTCGTTTCTGCATTGTGCCACACATTGCCATCTTTACGAACTAAGGTAATCCCTTTAGCAGAACGCGTAACAATGATAAAGTCTAGCTCCATGTTATCCAAAATATGACGTGCTGCTTTCACAACCGCTTCATCTGTGTTGGGCACTTCATAGCCTACAGCTTCACTGAGTTCCTTCACATTAGGAGTAATACAAGTAGCACCGTTATATTTTGACCAGTCAGAACCTTTCGGATCCACAATAGTCATAATGCCAGCAGCACGAGTTTTACTGAATACTTGACTTAACAAGGATGGTTGGCAAATACCTTTACCATAGTCAGAAATCACAAGGCCTTGCAATCCTTTGTGCAACAACTCATCTAGCCAAGTAAGGATAGCTGTTTCACTGGCACTGGACACAGGCTGATTCACTTCATAATCTAAGCGAATCATTTGCTGTTGTCCACCTAAGATGCGTGTTTTCGTGGTAGTCGGAATAGAATCTTCAGTAAAGACGCCAGTACTTTGGATACCATTATCTTCTAATAATTGGCGTACAATCTTACCATGTGCATCATCGCCAATACGAGATGCCATATGCACTTGGCAATCTAATTGAGCTAAATTATTTGCTACATTGGCAGCACCGCCTAACACTTCCGTTTCACGTTGCACTAAATTCACAGGCACTGGAGATTCTGGAGAGATACGACTTACATCGCCAAAAATATAGCGATCTAACATGCAGTCACCAATAACCCCTACTTGTAATTGTGGTAAATCACGAAGCAAAAACGATTGTAATGTACGATTAGGCATAGTCTTCTTCCACCAATTCACATAAAATATGACCAGCTAAAATATGCATTTCTTGAATACGGGCTGTCACTTTAGATGGCACTGCAAAAGTTAAATCGCATAACTCTGCCATCTTTCCGCCACCTTCACCAGTAAAAGCAAAGGTATGCATACCAATATTACGAGCAGATTCTACGGCTTTTACCACATTTTTACTATTTCCAGATGTAGAAATACCAATCAAAATATCTCCAGACCGGCCTAAGCCATCTACTTGTCGGGCAAATACTTCATCATACCCATAATCATTGCCTACAGCTGTCAAAATAGACGTATCTGTAGTCAATGCAATAGAAGCCAAAGAACGGCGTTCTTTTTGAAACCGTCCCACTAATTCTGCTGCTAAGTGCTGAGAATCTGCGGCGGAACCACCATTACCGCAAAATAAAATTTTATTGCCTGCTGCCAGCGCTGCCTTACAACGCTCCGCCATAGCTTCAATAACACCCATCACTTCATAGGTAGCACTCAATGTGTCTACATGATCTGAAAAGCGGGCACTAATAACTGGATGTAACTCACTCATGTGTTGTATCCTTTCCATGATTGTCCAATAATTCGTGTAATTCTTTTAAAAAACTTTCTACATTATTAAATTGTCGGTAGACAGAGGCAAATCGCACATAGGCAACTTGGTCTACATCTTTCAACAAGGACAATACAATTTCACCAATTCGCTCCGTAGTCACTTCTTGCTCTACTTCCATGCGAATTTGTTTTTCTGTTTCATTTACAATCGATTCCAATTGATCTGTGGAAATGCCTCGTTTACTACAAGATCTCCACAAGCCATTCATCAATTTAGATCGATCAAATAATTCTTTTTTCTGATCTCGTTTAATCACCATGATCGGTAAATCTTCAATGACTTCATAGGTCGTAAAGCGTTTTCCGCAGCTCATACATTCCCGACGGCGACGAATATTATTATCATCCGTAGACCGTGAATCTGTCACTTTAATTTCATCATGATGACAATAAGGACATTTCATACCGTATCCTCCTATTGGTTGCGCAAGAAGGTCTTTCCTTGCTGTTGAACTTCTTCTATAAAAGTATCTAACATTTCATAGCGTTTGCGATACATATTTCGTTTATGTGTTTTCGCTGTTTCGTAGGTTTTCCGTTCCTCTTCTAAAGGAATCACAAAGAATCGAGAGTCTTGTTCCCATACGTGACCGCCTAATTCTTCCCAAAAGTCATCAAATTTCACTAATTTATGACGATTGAAACGAATCAAATGCGTATTCGTATAGAACCCTTCATCGGACACTGCATACAAGGTCTCAATACCTAAGCAAGTGGCTAATTGGCGTAATAGAAAAAACATAAAATTTTTAGGACGATAGCCATGCATTGTTTTCGTTAGCTTCTTCGCCTTATCTAAGCCCTCTTTATATCCTTGTATAGTACCAACCCAAATACATGGTTGTCCCGATGGATCCACACCTAATCGGAAGTTGATATGATAAATTCCATCCCCTTCGTAGGTTAAGAGCAAACTAAGTAAGCCTTCTTTCCGTTGACCAGTCATAAAACGTAAGGTCGCCTCTAAAGCTAATTCTTCAGAATGCCATAATCGAATGCCGCTTTCAGAGGGACTGTACAAGGATCGAATCGCATCGTCTGTCACATATTTCGGTAGCATATCAAAATGTTGTGTAATACAGGTTAATCGTTCTTGGGCTGTAGATTCTTTGTAGAAGAATACACGATTAATAATCTCCCAAATACCCTCTTGATCTTGTAACAAATTTGGATAGCTATGATAGTGTTCAAAATAGGCTTCCAATTGTTTCAACTGAGATTTATTTTTATAGGAACGGGCAGTGAATAAAAAAATACGTCGTTTTTCACGCCAGCTATGGTATCCATATATTCTTTTACCTAATTCCCATTGTTGCTTTGCATATGTAAACACGGTACATCCTCCTTAGGATAGACTATATCAAACTATATTATACTCCATTTCAACAATGAAATTCAATGATATGCAAAAAACTAGAGAGTTCTAAGACTAAGCCTTAAAACTCTCTAGTGAAAGAAATGTGGTTACATTCCTTAGTATATGTTGTTATTTACTGCCTGTGCTACCAATACCACCAGTACGAATACCGCGCGCATCGTCATCATTAGTCAGTAAGTATTTGGAGAAGATACCTTGTGCTACTCGTTCTCCTTTTTCTAAGGCAACGGGAGCGTCTGTAATGTTATACACAGCAATCATAATATGACCTTCGTTATCTTCATTGTTATAGTAATCAGAGTCAATAATCCCTGTACTATTGGTAAGCATCAAACCTCGTTTGATAGCCATGCTTGAGCGAACGTGGATCGCTAAATATTCATCATAATGCATGAACGCTTTCAATCCTGTAGGAATCAATACTGTTTCCTTAGGGCCTACTACAACAGATTCTGCACATTCAATATCATAGCCTGCACTTTCAGAAGTCTTACGCTTCGGTAAATTGATACCTTGTCCTTCAAAGGCAGAAACTACTTCAAATCCACGAATATCCATAGTGCACCTCAATTATTTTAATAGCTCTTTGCGGGACAAATTGATACGACCTTTGTCATCGATTTCGATAACTTTAACCATAATTTCATCGCCTACATTGACTACATCTTCTACTTTTTCTACACGTTCTCTTGCTAATTGAGAAATATGAACTAAGCCTTCTTTACCTGGCAATACTTCTACAAAAGCACCAAAATTCATCAAACGAGTGACTTTACCCATGTACACTTCGCCTGCTTCTACTTCTTTTGTCAAGTTCGTAATGATTTGGATTGCTTTTTCAGCCGCTTCTGCTTCTACTGCAGCAATGGAGATAGTGCCATCATCTTCGATGTCAATTTTAGCACCAGTTTCTTCAATAATGCCACGGATAACTTTGCCACCTGTACCGATAACGTCACGGATTTTGTCTGGATCAATTTTCATCGTTACGATGCGAGGAGCCCATTTAGACATTTCTTCACGTGGTGCTTGGATAGCTTCCATCATTTTACCCATGATGTGCATACGACCTTTGTGAGCTTGCGCTAATGCTTCTTCTAAGATTTCACGAGATAAACCGGAAATTTTAATATCCATTTGGATGGCAGTCACACCTTTTGTAGTACCTGCTACTTTAAAGTCCATATCACCTAAAGCATCTTCCATACCTTGGATATCTGTTAGGATTGTATAATGTTCATCTTGTGTTACAAGACCCATTGCTACCCCAGCTACTGGCGCTGTAATAGGCACCCCTGCATCCATCAAGGATAAAGTGGAACCACATACGCTGGCCATGGAGCTAGAACCATTGGATTCTAATACTTCAGATACTAAACGCATAGCATATGGGAATTCTGCTTCTGTTGGAAGAACTGCTAATAATGCTCTTTCAGCCAACGCACCATGACCAATTTCACGACGTCCAGGACCACGAGAGGAACGAGTTTCCCCTACGGAGAAAGATGGGAAATTGTAATGGTGAATATATCGTTTTTCTGTATCTAAACCAATGCCATCGATGGTTTGTTTTTCAGACAATGGAGCCAAGGTACAAATGTTTAATACTTGTGTTTGACCACGTGTGAACAAGCCAGAACCATGCGTACGTGGCAATGCGTTAACGCGACAAGAAATAGGGCGAACTTCATCTAATTGACGGCCATCTGGACGGATTTTTTCTACCGTAATCATATGACGTACAATTTCTTTCACCATTTTTTCTAATGTAGCGTAAATATCGCCTGCTTGTTCTGGGAATTGTTCCGCAAAATGAGCCAATACTTCTTCAAATACAGCTTGTTGTTGCTCTTCACGTTGCACTTTATCAGCACAGCGTACAGCTGCATCTAATTTGTCATGTGCATAGACACGAACTGCTTCTGCCACTACTGGATCTACTTCTTTAATTGGGAATGTGCGTTTCGCATGTCCAATTTCAGATACCATAGTTTCTTGGAAAGCTACGATGTTTTTGATTTCTTCGTGAGCCGTCATGATCACTTCTAAGATGATATCTTCAGGAATTTCATTCGCTTCCCCTTCTACCATCAAGATCGCATCCTTCGTACCAGCTACTACCATATTTAATGTAGTTGCTTCTAATTGTGCTTTAGTTGGGTTCACCACAATATTGCCATCTACAAGACCCATGCGCACACCAGCGATAGGACCTGCCCATGGAATATCGGAAATAGATAATGCCGCAGAAGCACCAATCAATGCACAGATTTCAGGTGCATGGTCATGATCAACAGATAATACAGTAGCTACTACATGTACTTCATTACGGCTACCCTTATCGAATAAAGGACGGATTGGACGGTCAATCAAACGGCTATTCAAAATAGCAGACTCTGGTGGACGTGCTTCACGTTTAATAAAACCACCTGGGAATCTACCAACAGCATACATTTTTTCTTCGTAATCTACTGTTAATGGGAAAAAGTCAATATCTTTTGCCTCTTTAGATGCCGTTGCTGTAACCAATACAACCGTATCGCCATATTGTACTAATGCAGAACCACTTGCTTGTTTTGCTAACTCGCCAGTTTCGATTGATAACGTGCGACCAGCAAGTTCCATTTGGAATCGATTCATTCCATGCCTCCTGTTTAATTCTTTATCCTTAAAAATCTTTATAGTTGTTATTATACACGAGTGGAGAGGGAAATACAATTTACTGATAATGGTTCGTGAAAGTTTATAAAAAAAAGATTAGACTGTGTAATCCCAGTCTAATCTAGCCTCTCAAATATTCAAACGTATCATTTTCATAAAAAGCATGTTTGGCATTCTTCATACTATAAACATACTATTAATTTAACCTTTATACATGCACAAGTTACATGTGGTTACTCACATAATTAAAAGATTGAGATATTTACAGAATCACACTACTCTCAAACCACACTTTCAGCTAAAGTTTAGAAGCTTACTATATAGCAAAACACGTAAACTTTATATGTATTTAGTTGATACCTTTTGGAAATATATATCAGCTACTGATAGTATATCATATTTTTGAAAAATATTTGATAGTTATTATTAACATTTAATTACTTATAAGTAAAGAGTATGGCTATACCCTAGAGAGTTTAGTTTAAAATATTTACAGAATCACACTACTCTCAAACTTTTTGCGATGCCTACAGGGATGCATTGTTGTTTGAGACATTTACAGAATCACACTACTCTCAAACATGTACACGGTGTACCATATGCACCTCTGCGTTTGAGACATTTACAGAATCATACTACTCTCAAACAACTATGCCAACTCGTGCCAACTCTTCCTCGTTTGAGACATTTACAGAATCACACTACTCTCAAACTAAGGATCCACCAGCATTACCTTTCATCATGTTTGAGACATTTACAGAATCACACTACTCTCAAACTAGCTCTGGCGTGACAATTGGATTATATGAGTTTGAGGCATTTACAGAATCACACTACTCTCAAACCGTCCCTACCGCCAATTTTGATTGCGATGCGTTTGAGGCATTTACAGAATCACACTACTCTCAAACAATATCTTGTAACCCATATGAACCTGAAGATATACATAGAATACATAGCTGTTTCGCTAATATAGTACTAAAAAACAACTGCACCTCCTCTAGGTCTAAATACAAATCTATATTCATAATTACGAATACATCTGGATCTAATAATTCATGAACAATATCGATAGTTGAATCCTGATAAAATAGTTTCACAGGACTATCACTCTTTCTGTTGTATCTAGCACTTCATCAAGTTTTGATTGCTTAGTGATAACTACCGTGCGCCAACTCATAGTGTCTCCTATTTTATTTTAATTTCTTGTTCATATAAGCCTGTGATAGATGTTGTAATAACGCTAAATTGTTCCGTATTAGATATATTAATCCCCAGTGTAGAACGAGAACTAGTCATGCCAATTTTTGTAATATCTCGTTTTGTTTTAAAGTTCGTTAACACATTCAACACTTCCAATAGCACACTAGCTTGGTCCTCTAAAGATAATGCTATGAATGTATCAAAGCCAACTGTTCGAAACTCTTCTAATTTATTTCCTTTCATCTTAGAAAATAGAGGCGTATCAAGTTTTTTTAACAACTCTTGATATAAGGCAATATTTTGTTCTTTACTAACTGTAACTTCTTTATGGTTATAAGATGTTTTTATATTCTCAATACGGAATGTTTTTGAGTTTTCTATCTTTTTAATAGCTACTTTTTCTAGCAATTTAATATATACACTCGATGTTATATCCATTACCACATCAACCGCACTATCGACAGAAACATTAGATCCTGTTTTACCACCCATATAATAAGTAAAACCATTAATATTTACTTTACTACCAATATATAGTCCTCGATATAGTATTTGGATATCTACCACTGATGCAGGTTTTTTACAAGTAGATAAATATGCCTCTTCTATTGCCTTATGAATATCTTTCTTACCTGCTATATAAAGTGGTAAGGAAAATATTTCAATTCGATCTTGGTCCGAAGTATCCCTGATATTCAAAATAATATATTCAGAAATGGTAATCGATGTTCTTCCGCCATATTTTTCCACATCTCTTACACGTTCATCAGATGATTTCAATGGCAGATATACACCACGTTTAGCGATTCCTTTTTTATATATAGTTTCATCAGATAGACCACCTTTTTGAGGTACCGCCCGTTGTGTAACACGTACATCATTACTTTTCATCATCTTTTTCACTATTTCCATATGAATATTAGGATCCCAGATCACCTTCTTAGATTCTTCTGTTAATTTAATTTCATATTCAAACATTTTTGTTAAATTATAGGTACGATGTGTCCCTTTTTGTTTAGCAAAGGATAAAAAGTTTTTTGTAAACTTTTCATGATACACATTGCCTACTACGATATTTAGGTATGCATCTTTTGCATGATGATGGTGATTAATAGAGCGCACTTTTACAAAGCCATAATCACGTCTAAAATCAGATACATTTTCTGCTTTAGAAAATACTACTTCTGTCTCTGGATACAGTTGATGTAATAAAGTAGTAACCGTCTTAACAGACTGATTCGTAGATACCATCTGACGATTTATAAACTGATTGAGTTCCTCATCGGTTAAGTCTGTTGTACGAACTAAACGATCATATTTCTTTTCGGAAATAAATCCCCTATCCCATAATAATTTCCAAAATCCTTTTTGCTTAGATTGAATAGCCGATAAAATGGGAAACCGGTCTGTTTTCTCTGCATTTAATTGTTTTTCCACTAACACAATATTATGCCAACTGTCATCCTTTGTTAAGCTACGCGGATATATATGGTCGATATCATACTTATCTGTAAACAATTCATGAATATCGATTCTACGGCCAGAATACATACAACGTCCCATTTGTATAAAGTATAAGTATAGCTTTTTACTATTCAGAGCAGAATCTTCTTTAGATTCCAATTCTTGTTGCAAAACATGTACATCTTCATCTTTAATTTGTTTATATAACTCTTCCAACAGTGCTTTTCTAGACTGAGTCCGTTTTTTATCCGCTTTATTTGTGCGAGCTACTTCTACAAATATTTTCTTTGGTAGTTCTTTACGTATAGATACGATCTCATCAAGGATGCGCAATGTTTGCCATACGCTACGTTTTACCATCGGCGATAAGGATAAATCTTCTAACATTTCAAATGCTGTCTTTTCTTTCGCCCCCAATACGTTTGTCACATATTCTTGGACCACATCAATGAAAGAATAAGAAGAGCTCAATAGTTGCATCAAATTTTCCTGCCCCTCACGCATATGCTCAATGATAGTACCTGCTTCTGCATCGTCATCATTCTTTTTCATACCCCAAATATCGGACAAGAATTTTTTAGACAATCTACCCCAACCTGTATAGGTAAGTTTCCCTAATTTTTTAATTTGTTCTGTAGTAAGACGATCTCCATAATAGTTTTTCAACACTTGTCGCAACATATCTTTACTTTCACCAAAGATAGTGATATATCGAATGATATCTTCTGCCATGGCATAGTCAAAATGTTCCCCTAGGATACGAGTCATGTCTCTGTGGGATGTTAACTTCGTAGCAATCTGTTGGTCCATGCCTGTGATGATAGGCGGTTGTGACACATAGTTATTATCTACTAAATATTTTGCCACCACTTTTTTCGTAGCTGTTTTACTATCTTGCAAGGATATAAAATGGTCTCGGATAAATGCTTGTTTCACATCTGCAGGTAATGGTTTATCGTTGACACGAATATTGTTCAATTCATTCAGCAACGAAAACTCCGCATAGAGCAAGGAATATTTAGGTAACACATCTTGGTCGATTAAATAGGTACATTTGTTAGTTAAGTTTTCAATGAATTTAACCGCCGATGCTTGGACGTCAACTTTTTGTTCAAAGTTCCATGGCAATACTTGTCCTGCTTCTTTACGGACAACCCAAGCAAAACCACCATTTTCAATGGAGTGTGTTGGATTCAATGGCCCCACATAATACGGGATTTTAAATTCTAAGATAGATATAATTTTATCCGCTACCGTCAATCCATCTTCTACTTCATTTAAAAATGGGAAGTTTAGCTTTGCTTTTTCTAGAATGCGTACTAATTCTTCTTTATGCAGTTGATAAGGTACTACTCCATTTTTACTGATTCGTTGAAGTGGTAAAAATGTTCCTTCTTCTAGTTTCTGCACTATACGCCTTGTATGTTCTGTTTCTGGTAATACGGAGAGTACTTTTCTAACATACTTATAAAACGCTTCTTGTGTTGTAGAGGTATTACCATTCACACCTTGCTTAATATATTTAACGTAATTTGTACCTTTATCTATATCTACAACAAACATGTCATCATATAATTTTTTATCCTCTTTCAGCACAGATTTTAAGAGCCCTAGATCATCTTTATGTTGATCATAGGATTCTATTTTTGCCTCTGACAAAGATTGTCCAGGCTTTATAATAGAGCTAATCACAATGATATCGTGTAAAACCTTACATTGATCAACAATTACAAATCGGTCTCCCCAGGCATCTTCATAAGCATCCCGTACATCCTCATAGATACCTTCATGTAAATTAATAGTCTTAAATTCTTTTTCTTCTGGAAGTATTACTTCTATATCCTCATCTGTAAATAGATTGACCAAATTAGCTTTCAAGCCCATGATGAGATAAGCCCAAGCTTTTAACCTGTTTTTTTCTACACTGGATAATTTTTTTCCTTGTGCAATCAACGGCTCTATCTGCTTTACCTTTTCACTTCGTGCAATACCTCTATCTAGCACTAAATTGGCTATAGACTGGAGCACACTTGCATCCTCCACATAGCTTCCAAAACCTAGTTCTTCTAAAGTAGATCTAAGAACTGAATAAATCTCTCCATCTACAGAAAATTCTTTTTTCCCATACAAAAAGTTTCCCCGATATTTTAAGATATGATGAATCGCCAAAAATAACAAACGAATATCTTTCGTGCCTTCTGTCATCAAATGATGGCGCAAATGATAGATGGTTGGAAATTCCTTGTAGTAATCCACATCTGTGTAATTCTTGTCTATGAATAATGTATATTTTACTAGATTTGTTTTATCTTCTACATGGTATTTTGATTCATGAAGACGCATGAAAAATGTTTCATCTACAGCATTTATTTCTTTAGAAAACAAAGACTCTAGTAAAATCAATCGAAACTTTCGACGTTGCAGGCGACGACGAGCAGACCGTTTCATACGTGTATCAACAGCTGTTTGTGCCTCTGCAAACAGTCTAGATCCCCACATTTTATGAGATTTAAATTTCAATAACTCATACTTCTCATTTGTTACAGCCCAACCAACAGAGTTTGTACCAATATCGAAACCAATAAAATAATTTCCTCTTTTGAAACCTTTATGCGTGCAAATCTGATCCTTGTATTTGTCAAAATCACTCATTGTACTTCTCCTTTTCCATACAACATAACCGGCCTCACACAATACAACTGTAAGTATTCTTTACCATACCTTAAAATGAATATTGCCATATATTATTTAACTTCATTATACTACTAAAAAATCCTTGACTCCATATCTTTTTCTGTATACAATAAAGGTGTCTCAAGGAGTTGAGACATTTACAGAATCACACTACAAGTTCAAATACGAATTTATTTTCATCGCCCTTGGGGCACCCTCTGTGGGTACTTAACTCAATTCATTAAGAATTGAGTTTTTTATTATCCTTCTTTTAAAGCACGATACCATACATAGATTATATTACGTTATACTAACGACTAAACAAAGTATCATAAGACCGAAAAAAGGAACGTTGATCAAACAGTATCAACGTTCCTTTTTATATATTTACTCGTATATTAAGATCATAGATTGTCCTAGTAAATACCTCACTGTCTCAAACAGTGAGATACGCCAATCCTACAAATAGAAGGAGGCATCATTTTATATTACCGCTGTTTAGCCCACCGTTGGTATCCTTTCCACAACAGGAAATAGATAACCGTAGCAACGAGCACCACTACTGCCAATCGTCCTAGATTATCTTGTAACAGCACCGTATCGTGACCCACAACCACTTCTAGCGCGGTAGATGGAAACTTACCAATCAAGTTCGCAATGATGTAATCCCGTAAGGAGATTTGACTAATGGCTCCTAAGGCTGTGATGATTCCACTTGGAAAATATGGAATAGATCTAGCAAAGAGCATCATAACTAAACCATTTTTACCACTAAAGTCATCTACTTTCAGTAAAAACTCGCTCTTTTCAATGACCTTATGTGCCGTATCTCGCAAAATGTAGCGCATAATCATAAAACTAAGCACCACACCTACAGTCTCTGCTAACCAAGAAATAATAATCCCCGGCACCACACCAAATAACAAGCCATTGGCTGTAGAAAAGAAGATGGATGGTAAAAATCCCAATGCATTGATGAGCACATCCAGAGCAAAGCTTATCACCATGGCCCATGGCCCATAGGATTGTAATACCTCTGCCATGCGTTGTACATCACCAGAAAGGATTAATTCCCACATATCATCATAGAAACCTGGAACAAGGACGTACACTAGAAGACCCAGTGCTACTAATCCGCTTAACAACCCTAGTTGTATATACCGTTCCTTTTTCTTATCATTCATTCCTATACCTTCTTTTCTAATTGTTACTTAACCTCTGCCGTCTAAAATTAATTTATCGTGAATAGCTCGTACAGCTGTTTTAATATGTTCCTCTCCGATAAGGCAGGAAATACTGATTTCAGATGTACTGATAATCTCGATATTCACACCTTCATCAGATAAAATACCAAACATTTTTGCTGCTACACCTGGTTGTCCCAACATACCAGCACCGATGATGGAAACTTTTGCCATATTTTCATTAATTACACATTCTTCGATAGACATGGATTGACCAAGCTCTTCAAGTACTTGCTTCGCTAAATTCACATCATCACGTATAATGGTAAACACGATATCCGTGCGCTTGTCATCTGTAGTGCGAATACTTTGTACGATCATGTCTACATCAATGCTCTTATTTGCCAACGCTTGGAATACTTGATGCGCCACACCCGGTACATTTTCTACACCTACAAGACTTACTTTTGCTACATTTGTATCATCTGCAACGCCTGTAATAGCGTATTGATTTGCTTTCATTGTATACTCCTCTCGAATTATCGTGCCTTCTTCATCACTGAAAGTAGATCGTACATGAATTGGCACCCCATACCGATGTCCCATTTCGACCGCTCTTGGTTGCATAACCCCTGCTCCTAAGCGGGCCATTTCTAGCATTTCACCATAGGTGATTTCTTTCAATTTCACGGCTCCTGGTGCCACTCGTGGATCTGTGGAGTATACCCCATCTACATCTGTAAAGATTTCACATACATCGGCTTTCATAGCGCCTGCTAATGCTACGGCTGTTGTATCAGAACCGCCACGACCCAATGTAGTAATGTCCCCAGCTTCCGTCATGCCTTGGAAACCCGCCACAACCACAATGTTACCGGCTTCTAAAGCATCTAGCACACGTTTCGGTTCAATATCTAAAATACGTGCTTTACCAAAGGTATCGCTAGTCGCAATCCCAGCTTGCTCACCTGTCATAGACACCGCTGCATGACCTTTTGCTTGGAATGCTAATGCCATCAATGCAATCGTCACTTGCTCACCGGTGGACAAAAGACGGTCCATTTCACGGCCATACGGCATAGATGTGACTTCTTTCGCCAAGCTCACCAAGTCATCTGTTGTATCGCCCATAGCTGAAACAACAACCACAACACGATCATCTGGTTGTTTGTCGCGCAACACGCGATTTACAATGTTAAATATTTTTTCAGGTGTCGCTACAGAGCTACCACCAAATTTTTTCACAATTAATGCCACTGCAATCCCTCATTTATAAGATACAAAGTATAAAATAATATCTATATTAATCTACCATACTACGCTACTAAAGTAAAGGATTTTTGTAATATTTTACTATTTTTATCATACATTTGTCTTTTTAAGGTAGATATTTCTATATATATTTTTACTATATTATACAACAGTCTATGCCTATACAAATTCTATACGTAATAATAAAGGACTGTCATCCCTTACTAGGGGTAACAGTCCTTATCATAATCAATTCAGTTAGATGTCTAATCCAAAATTAGCCTTCTACTACGATATCTTTTTCAGATTCCCATAAGCCGTGGATGTTGCAGTAAGAAGTTGCAATCAAACGACCAGATTTTTTGAAAGATGCAGTAACAACACCTGCTGCTTCCGCATGTACAGGACCTTCGTTAGCACCTGTAGGAGCTTCACCATGTACATTGAACTCAAGACGAGCTACTTCGTAAGGAAGTTGTGTACCTTCTTCTACATAGTACAATTTGATCCAAGAAATATGATGTTCTACAGTGTTAGGATGAGCAATTTCTTTACCCACTTCTAATTCGATTACAACGCGTTCGCCAACTTTAACAGTGTCAGGTGCTGTGATTACTGGAACGTGTTTTTCTGTTGCAAATTCAGCTGTTTTTACATAATTTGTGATAGCCATAGGTATAACCCCCTTGAATTAATATCATATCCAAACATGGAAACCTTTCCATGTAAAGCACTAAATTAGTACACTATTATTGTACTTGTTTTTCTTCACTTACGCAAGAACTATTTTTAAGATTTTCGATGTGGTTTTTGCATACCCCTTTTATTTTATGCAACATCCAGTAGTCAATCATACACTTAGATTACCAAAGTTAAAATTCTATGCCACGCTTTGCTTTAATCCCTTGTTGATAGGCATGTTTGATAACTTTCATTTCCGTTACCGTATGCGCCAATTCAATAATCTCTGGGCGTGCATTTCGACCTGTTAAAATCATGTCTAAGTTCTCTGGTTTTGTTTTGAGTAAATTCACTACTGTCTCTACATCTACTAAGCCATAATGAATAGCATAATTGATTTCATCAAGGATAATCAAATCCCATTGACCAGACTTCACTTCTGTTTCCACCATAGCCCACGCTTCTTTTGCTGCTTGTTGATGTTCCTTCATTTTTTCTTCTGATTCATCTTGCTTATGAAAGATGAACCCTTTTCCCATGGATCGAATCTCTACAGTTGGTAGTAATGCAATGCCTGCTAATTCACCATAATTAGCACCACTTTTGATAAATTGTAAAATAAGTACCCTTCTGCCACATCCAGCTGAGCGTAGTGCTACACCTAAAGCTGCTGTTGTCTTGCCTTTTCCATCTCCTGTATTGACTAAGATTAAACCTTCACCCATCTGTCTCTCCACCTTTCTTAGGATATATGGAAATCCCATGCCAAAGCACAGGATTCCTAATGATTGTATTGTATTATTGTTAGAATGGATTACGTATATGATACGCTAGTTTGCCAAGTACATGGTCCACTGGTACGAATCCGATGAACCGACTATCTGAAGAATGATTACGATTGTCTCCCATGACAAATACATGTCCTTCGGGAACAGTAATTGGTAAGGAGCGTTCAAACTTCATAGTCTCTTTTTTAGTATACGGCTCATTTAGCTTGGTACCATTTCTCCAAACATGTCCTTCTTTAAATTCTAATGTATCACCAGGGCGACCAATTACTCGTTTTACCCATACATCATGACCTTGCAAAGATGGTACTACCACACTGGCGTAATTCATCAAAGGTTCCATCACATCATCTTTCCAAGAACGCTCTCGTTGCACGCGACTATCAATGATAACGATATCTTCATAGTTTGGTACATCTCGCATTACATGAGACCATTTACTAATTAATAGGAAATCCCCATTATGTAAAGTATCCTCCATGGATTCGCCGGACACTCTCGTGGGCTGCACAATAAAGATATGCGTTAACATGGCTACAATAAGAGCTACAACAATGGCTTGTAACCACTCACGAACTTCTTTCAAAATTTGACTTCCTATGGCTGTATCTTTTTCCATAGACCCTCCTATTCTAAGGATACGCAATGATACGTATCTTACAATTATCTATTAATGAATTGATTTTTTACCAAATTGACCACCAAATACATCATGTACATCATTGATGGTGATAAAAGCATTCTCATCCACTTCGTAAATAATATCTTTCAATTTTGTTAATTCCAATCGCGTCACAACACAATAAATAATACGCTTTGGAGTCTTAGTATAGGCCCCTTCACCGTACAATAAAGTAACACCACGACCTAAGCGATGCATCACTACATCAGCGACTTCTTCCGATTTATCAGTAATGACCATAACTCCTTTAGATTCTTCCACCCCAGTAATAACTAGGTCCATCATTTTGTAAGCTACAAAATAGGCAATCAAGGAATACATGGCACTATTCCAATCATATACAAATCCCGCTGCTCCTAAAATAAAGAAGTTCAGGAACATAACGATTTCACCTACGGAAAAGGAACTCTTTTTATCAAAAATGATAGCTACAATTTCAGAGCCATCTAAGGACCCACCATTTCGTATAATAATACCTACTCCAAGCCCCAGAATAATACCGCCGAAGACTGAGGCCAACAAGGGATCATGTACAATAGGAGGTACTTGATGCATGAAAGCAGAAAATACGGAAATACACGCTATAGCAAATAGGGTTGATATGGTAAAACTTTTACCAATTTGCATATACCCTACATATAAAAATGGTAGATTAATTAACATCACAAGCACACTAAATGATATACCAGATAACTTACTAGCCATCAAGGCAATACCTACAACGCCACCATCGATAAGGTGATTTGGCACTAAAAATACATCTAGTCCATAGGTATAAATGGCCGCTCCAATAATCATCATAAAGTATCGCATAACCATATCGATTATCTTTCGTTTTCTGCTTTTATGTTCTTTCATCCTTTGGATACTCACTCCTCATTAACTAATAACCAACGTTCTCCAATAATCCATGCCGTAATATCATCGACCGGAACTGGAGGATATAACATGCCTTTAGGCACTAATTTTTTCCACCCTGTCGGTGGATGCACCTCAAAATAACGGCGCCTTGCCTCTTCTGTGGTATGCTTTTCATTCATGAATGCAAATGCTCTTTCTTGTGATATTGCAAGTGTTTTAACTATGGATCCCACCACTTTGTGATTCGTTCCATTACCACAAACCATATAGGTTATTGTTGGATACATAGCCAGCAAAGTTTCTAATTCCTTTTGAACTGATGCAGTAGACACAATATCCATCATCACTAATTGAGCTGTTTTTGTTAGAATGGCAACGCCTGTTTTATCACGCCCTGGATCAACTGCCAATACGTAGGGTTCCAATACCATAGTCCACTCCTCACTGATTCACTGGAATGACGCGTAACATAATTTGTACAGGTCCACTAGTGAAAGTATCTTCTCTTGTGACTGCCTCTAATCGTACGGGGCCACGTTGATTTTCTATTTTACGAATAGTAATAAATAACTCATTTCCCGGTAAAGAACCGACTTCACCTGTAATAGGATCTGGTAATATACCGTGTTTTTTCGCTTCCCCATTGACTTCTTTTAAAAATGCCAACACTTGGTCTTGCGCACTTTTACCACCATCTATCAGAGATGACCAAAGGACTGTATCTTTTTTGAAAACCATATCATGAGGATATGCATGAATTTCTGCTAGCGCCGGTTCTCCATAAATAATATTTGCTGAAGCAGTAACGCGAATCATCAATGGTTTATCCGTAGAGGCTACTACTTTTGCTACTTCATTTAAGTTATCCCGGCTCACATAAATGACTGTCTTTTCTTCTTCCATTTGGAATCGATTTAAAATAAGACGATTCGTGTCTTTCAAGAAGCTTGTTAAAGCAGCCATGCTTTCTACTTCTCCTAAGCCAGGTCGAATCACAGCTTGAGATAAAACTTCTCCATTACGGAATACCACGTTCCCTTCACGCACATGATTGATACCATCTTCTAATTGTTTCGTAGTTAATTGTAGATCTTGTACATGGCTTTCCAATTGTGTACGTACCTGTTCTAACCGTCCTACTTCTGCATTTGAGTTAACAAGTTTTTGTTCCGCTTCTGCATAGGCATCTTGAATCGATACTAATTGGTCTCCCATGCTAGATAAAGCGCTGCGAGTTTCTTCTAACTCTTGCTCCGTTGCTTGTACATCACTTTGTACCTTTTGCAATTGTTTATTTTTTTGATTCAATTCATCATTACTTTGTTGTAATGCCTTCGTTTTTTGATCTATATCTGCTGAAAGTTGCGCCATTTCAGCTTTCAATTTATCCATACCAAATAAAGCGGTCCGTACATTGTTTGAAGCAATACTCAACACGCCTATCGTAGCAGCAGAAATGAATATCCCCGTTACAATAGTCACAATAATAGATGTATGTTTAGGACGCAACCCAAACAAACTCATCCTCCGTTTCCCTACTTTAGTGCCGATTTTATCGCCTAAAAATGCAATTAATCCCCCCATAATGGTAATAATAAGGAGAATCCGTAGTCCTACTAACATGGTCATATACCTCAATGTAAAATACTAGTCCTATATCTTTACTTAGTATATCAAAATCCCTAGTACACTACAATGGTTATACAATAAAAGGTCTCCATATACTCATCTGCAATCAAGATATAAAAGAGTAGCATTACTTACTAGATTAGTAATGCTACCCTTGTTAAATCTTATTATTTAGATACTCTCCAGTTTAAATATAAACCAGCTAATACACCTAACGTATTAGGAATCCACGCTGCCAATACTGGTGGTAACGCCCCTCCTTTACCTAGGGCTCCAGACAATGTCATTACCCCATAATAAATAAAGATAACTAACACAGAAATGCCAAATCCAATAGAAGAGCTAGACCGTTGTTTTTGTAAACCTAATGGTGCTCCTACCAAGGCAAAAATAAAGCTTGCTACAGGAATAGTAAAGCGTTGATACATTTCCATTTGCCATTCTGTAATTTTACCACCAGTAGCCTCCATCGCTTTGATTTGCTGTCTAATCTCTTTGATGGTCATCTCTTCTGGCTTACGTTGAGATCGACTAATTTTATCTGGATCTTGCGTAATTGGCAATACTTGTTCTTCAAACTTCATAGTTCGATCGATACCCTCACCAGATGCATTAATATCATAAATAGTACCATCGTGCATAATCCAGTATTGACCGTTCCAATTCGCAGTTTTAGCACGTTCAATTTGTGTCACTTGTCCATCCGTAAATTGTTGCACTGTAATATCGGACAACAGTTTAGTAGAGCTATCATATTTACCTGCATACATTAAAGTGTTAATCTTTTTGTCCGCTAATGTTTTTAATACAATATGTTCCTGTGTTTGTGGGGTAGCACGTTTCATAATCTCCTCACGGATAATCGTTTGATACGCGTGGTTTGCTGCTGGCACTACATATTCATTAAAAGCAATAGAGCAAAGAGAAATAAGAAATGCCATGATATATACAGGTGTGGCCAAACGTAAAAAGTTTTGTCCCCCCGCACGCATCACGATAATTTCACTACTACCACTTAATCGACCAAATGTCATAAGCGATCCTAGTAGGACAGACATAGGAAAGGTTAATATTACAATATTCGGTAATGCCAATAAAAAGGCTCTAGTCACAGACCATAAACTAGCCCCATATTCTGTAATATACTGGGCAATACGAAATAGCGTGCCTGTACCAATAAAAATACTAGTAAAGGCAAAAATCCCAAACAGAAATGGCCCTATGAAAGCTTTCAATATATATTTATCTAAAATTCTCATACCCACTCCTACATTCGGAAATCATCACCTAAATAAAACTTACGAGCCACATCGCTCGTAGCTACTTCATCGGCTGTACCTTCTAATAAAATCGTACCACTATTTAAAATGTAAGCTTTATCTACAATCCCTAATGTTTCACGTACATTATGGTCTGTAATCAGCACTCCAATCCCTCGGTCTTTCAAATGACGAATAATAGATTGAATATCTGCTACCGCAATAGGGTCAACCCCTGCAAAAGGTTCATCCAGTAATATAAACTTAGGATTTAAAGCAATAGCTCTAGCAATTTCTACACGACGTCGCTCACCACCGGACAACTGAATGCCCAAGCGGTCACGTACATGGGTAATATGAAATTCTTCTAATAAAGACTCCATGGTTGCCTTTTGTTCTACTTTAGAAAGATCAGTAGTTTCTAACATAGCTAAAATATTATCTTCAACGGTTAGATTACGAAAAATAGAGGCTTCCTGTGGCAAATATCCAATACCATAGGCAGATCGTTTATACATCGGCATATGGGTCACATCCACATCACCGATGCAGATACTTCCTGAACTAGGTTTTTCTACACCTACAATCATATAAAAAGTAGTTGTCTTGCCTGCTCCATTGGGGCCTAACAATCCCACAATTTCGCCTTCTTCCACACGAACACTCACTTTATCCACTACATTTCTTGATTTATAGGTTTTTACTAAATCCTTGGTTTGTATAAACATAAATTCTCCTTACTTTGGAGTAATGATTAAGGTACTGCGCCCACCAAGCGTTTCTGCACTATTATCACTAAGTTGAATTTTTAATTCTGGCGCTTCTAAGACATTACCATTTTGTACAGCTCTTGCATTACCTTTTAAATAAGCCACTCCATCATTTTGATTTGGAGTCTGCGTATATACAGCTTCATCTGCTGTGGCATTTACATTACGACTTGTACTAGATACGGTTACATTCCCTTTTGCTGTGGCAGAGATTTCATTTGTAAATGCTGTAATATGTTCTCCAGTCAAGATGTTATCAGCCACCATTAACTGTCCATTACCAATAATTTCACCATAACCAGTTTCCGTATTATAGTTTACATGATCACCGTATAATTGACGATCATCTTTTTGTAAATGCACATTACCTGTAGCATCAAATTGATGATTATGTAATACATGCACTTCTGATGCTGCCATTGACATATTAGTGCCTATCATACTCACTCCACCAGTTAAATATCCTTCTTGTGTATTCGTATTATACCAACCTATAGCACCAGTCATAGTCTTATCATCTTTGGTAATAACTACACTACCTTTTACCTCAGCACGACCACTAACTCCATCATATGTCAACTGATCAGCAGTAATCATGATACTGCCATTGCCTGCCGGAGTGGTATCTGTTGTTGCTGCCCATACGGGAATCATCATGACACCACCCATAAGAGCTGCCATGAGTAAACGTTGTAGTTTCATGAATTTCCTTCCTACTTGCGAATCAACTTAGCATGACCTTTTGCAGTCACTTGTTGCAAAATCATATCGCCTTCTAGCACATCACCTTCTAATGTTGTGTCAACATCGGTGTAAATAAATTTAGAAGTTGATTTAAATAACTGTTCTTTACTTGTATACTCTAGCCCTTCTGTGCGAAGCGTTGCACCCGTACTAGAGGTAGCCTCAATGCCACCAGATAATGTAATCTGTCCATGGTCTTTAGATACCACGCCTTTTGGTGCTTTCACTGTAAGTATTTTTCCATCCTTATGAAACGCCCCTGTTACATTTTCTAAGGTAACTACTTTTGTGACCTGATCAACACTTATCTTTTCTGCTTTCACAGACCAAATCAGTTGTCCATTTTTTTCTTCTTTTAATTCTGTTCCATTAAAGCTAATCGAGTTACCCAATGGGCCCGTAGTCGTGGTATCCACACCACCATACAAGAAATACCCTACGCCAATAAGAATTAAAATACCTACTACCACAGTAAGGAGTAGTTTTTTATTGTTCTTCATGGACAGCCTCCCGCACTTGTAGTTTATGTTCGATATCTGTGATTTCATGAATTTTTGTGTTCCAACGATGCTGGAACCACAACCATTCATCAGGATGTTCTCTAATAAACGCTTCTGTTATCTTCACAGTTTCTTCCGTAAGACGGAACATATCTTTCTCCACATCACCAGTATCTTTATAATGAAGTGCTGGCAATATATGGACAATGTGACCATTCTCTTTACGAGATGCAAAGACTGGCACAACAGGAGCTTTAAACTTTTTCGCAAAGGATGCTGGTCCCGTCACCGCTGATGAATCTTGTCCTAAGAACATCACTGGCAAACCAGTGTACCATCCATCTTGATCCGCTAAGAAACCCAATAATTTCTTTGCTTTCATCGCTTGTGCAGCGCCTCTCATTTCAGAACCACCGCGAGCAAATACTTCTAATCCTACCATTTCTCGGTATTCATTTAGCAATCTTGTGAATTGAGCATTCGGTTGTTTTTTGACAATCGTTGTGGACGGATACCCATGAGCCGCCAAGGCTGCGCCCATCCACTCCCAATTGCCTACATGGGCCGTCAAGATAACAACACCTTTATCTTCTGCCATGGCTGCATCTAGATGCTCTAACCCACGCATTTCGATATGTTCTTTAATGAACTCCGGTGTCAAATTCGGCATATATAATGTTTCCATCACAGAACGTCCCAAGTTTTGAAAGAGTCGTCCTAATATGGCATCTGCTTCTTTTTCATCTATGGAAAGGCCAATCATTAGATTATGTAATCCTCGTTTGACCTGTTTTTTTCCTACTAATCTATATAAAGGTCCTAGAGTTGCTCCAATGGATAAGATTGTAGAATAAGGTAATGTACAAACTAACTTACTAAGCGTTTTTAAGGCTGTATATTGCCATTCTCCTGCCATGAAAGCCTCCTTTCTACTGACCTGCTTGGTAGGATTCCTCACGATATGACCGTACTGCATCCTCCCAAAGTCCTGCTTGTTTCAAAATATACTCCACTGCTTCACGCACCGCTCCTTGTCCACCGTTAGCTTGGCAGATATAGTGAGCTACTTGTTTCACTTCTGGTACACCATCTTGTGGTGTCATCGCTAATCCCACCTTAGACATAATGCCTAAGTCATTGAGGTCATCGCCCATATAGGCAACTTCGTGAGCCTCTAACTCTAATGTTTTCAAGAGTTCCTGTAATCCAGCGCTCTTATTATGGCTCCCCATTTGAATATGAGAAATTTTTAATTCTTTCGCTCGTCGCTCTACAATAGGGGATGTACGGCCCGTAATGATTGCCGTTTGTAATCCCATACGCTGTGCTAGAGCCAATCCTAATCCATCTTTTGCATGAAAAGCTTTAATTTCTTCTCCACTAGATGTATACGTAATCTCACCCTTTGTCAGCACTCCATCCACATCTAAGATTAAACAACGTATTGCCATTATACAATACCCCTTCGTAACAAATCTGTAATATGTACTAACCCAAGGCTAGTTCCATCATGACCAACAACAGGAAGTACTGTAATTGGCCGTGGCTGATTCTTCTCCATCATGTGAAGTGCTTCCGCCGCTAGTTTATCTTTAGTAATCGTACGCGGTGATTTCGTCATCATATCTTCCACAGACCATACTAGGAAATTGCATCCAGAATCTAGACCACGTCGAATATCTCCATCTGTTACTAAACCAATTAATTTACCTTCTTCATCTACTACATTAGCTGCTCCCAGGCCTTTGTTGGTCATCACAAATAATGCATCTTGCACAGTGGCGCCTTTATAAATAATAGGATTGTCATCTCCACTATGCATAATATTTTCTACTGTGAGCAATAATTTACGACCTAGGGAACCACCTGGATGGAATACTGCAAAATTTTCTGGTGTAAATTGATGTTGATCTAATAAACACACCGCCAATGCATCACCTAAGGCTAATGCAGCTGTGGTACTACTAGTGGGAGCTAGCCCTAAAGGACATGCTTCTTTATCTACACAAACGACCAAAACTATATCAGAATTTTTTCCTAATGTAGAGCTTGGATTCCCTACTACAGAAATTAATTTAGCCCCTATGCGACGTAAGGATGGTAATAAACTGATAACCTCCCCAGTTTCTCCACTATTAGAAAAGGCCAATACTACATCATCAGAGGTAACCATACCTAAATCGCCATGTACCCCTTCACCAGGGTGTAAAAATAATGCAGGTGTACCTGTACTCGCTAATGTAGCCGAAATTTTTCGTGCAATATGTCCAGATTTTCCCATACCTGTACAGACCACACGTCCTTTAGAGGCTAAGATTAACTCTACTGCTGCTTCAAACCGATGGTCTAATGTTTCAATTAAGTCTAACACTGCTTTTGATTCTTCTTGGAGCACCTGTGCTGCTCGTTCAAGTATCTTCATAGTTCACCTGCATCCTTTACATCTGTACTATTTTTTTACGATTTTGTCGATAGCTACTAAATCAGTTAATAATTCTTCTAGAGAATCTAAATATAACATATTTGGCCCATCTGAAAGTGCTTCTTCTGGATTATCATGAACTTCAAAGAACAATCCATCCACACCACTGGCAACAGCGCCACGTGCTAAGTTAGCCACAAATTCACGTTGGCCAGAAGATGCTGTGCCTGCTCCACCTGGTAATTGTACAGAATGTGTGGCATCGAAGATAACTGGATATTCAAAAGAACGCATAATTGGG
This sequence comes from Veillonella sp. CHU594, assembly GCF_003992265.1. NCBI lineage: Bacteria > Bacillati > Bacillota > Negativicutes > Veillonellales > Veillonellaceae > Veillonella > Veillonella sp. CHU594. The sequence goes on along the minus strand of NZ_RQVB01000004.1, from coordinate 96,570 downwards.
AAGGATCTCATGTCTACCACTAAATTATTATAGCCAAAACTAAATCCACGTTCCGTCAACATTAAGTTCTGATTGCCAGATTCTTCCATTTTTTTCAACACATTGCTCATATCTTTAGGAGCCATGAATTGACCTTTTTTCACATTCACGCATTTTCCAGTGGCCGCAGCTCCGTATACCAAATCAGTTTGACGGCACAAGAATGCTGGAATTTGAAGGATATCCAACACTTCAGCAGCTGGTTCAATTTGAGTAATATCATGAATATCACTTACCACTGGTACCTGCAACTCTTCTTTAATAGCTTTCAAAATTTCTAAACCTTCTACGAGGCCTGGGCCACGGAAGGAAGAATAGCTAGAGCGATTGGCTTTATCAAAGGAAGCTTTGAATACGTAAGGAATACCCACTTTATCACAAATTGCTTTCGCACGACGACCAATCTCCAATGTACGTTCATAGCCCTCAATCACGCATGGGCCCGCTAATAAAAATAAGCCTTTACCTCCACCAAGTGTAAGGTTGCCTACTTGTACTGTTTTCATAGTATCTCCTTTCTAAACGAAATTGTTTATGCTTCTAATTGGTGAAATATTTCATTCACTCGTTCTAAATCTTCTGGTGTATCTACGCCCACAAAGCGTTGGTCCGTAGTAATGACCCGAATGGTATATCCATTTTCTAAGGCCCGTAACTGCTCTAAGGATTCAGTTAATTCTGCCGGTGTTGGTTCCATCTTTGCATAGGCTAGTAGGAATTGACGATTATATCCATACATGCCTACATGCTTGAAAGGGGGAACCACGAATGCATGTCTAGGATGGGGAATTAAAGACCGAGAAAAATACATAGCGTTCCCCAATCGATTCACAATCACTTTCACAGCACTAGGCTCATTGTATTCTGATTCTAACAAAGGACAGCCTACTGTACCCATTTGTAAGGTTGAATCTTCTTTGAACTGACGAGCTAATTCATCAATGACAGACGCATCAATGAGTGGCTCATCCCCTTGTACATTAATAATTACATCAATATCTGTTCTTGTAGCTGCTACTTCTGCCAATCGGTCAGTGCCAGTCAAATGGTCGGCTCTCGTCATCATCACTTGCCCACCAAATGCAGTAACCGCATCATACACACGTTCATCATCTGTAGCCACGATGACCTCATGAATTTCAGTGGCTTTTGATACTTGTTCATAGACCCGTTGAATCATTGGTTTATTACCAATCATCGCTAAGGGTTTACCCGGCAATCGTGTCGATCCATAGCGCGCTGGAATAATACAAGCTATACGCATATTACTTCCCCTTTGCTATTTGCAAAACATAGGATTTAAAATCTTCTTCACCTTTGGTAAATGCAATACCAATTACTAATACATAGACAGGAATCTGTAAGTCTCGTATGGCTCGTACTTGTGATAACTTGACCGCATCCTTTTCTGTGGTGATGATCCCTTGGATACCAGTTTTAAAACAACGTTCCCATAATTTCACAACATCTTCCTCAGAATAATCATGATGGTCTCCAAAACTCATCATATCCTGTACAGTGAATCCATAACTTTTTAAATTAGAAATGAACGAACTCGGTTGACCGATTCCACTAATAGCTAGTAAAGGAGTCCCGTCATAGTCACTTATACCATGAATCGATCCATTATGACTCCATTCTTCCATCGTTTGAAAGCCCACCGTTTGATGAATCGTTTCAGCTACCGGAACAAGTGGTGCCAACGCATGAATGTCTTCGCGCAATATCTTCAATTGTTCTGGATCGATTTGATTCGTTTTCGTTAACACAATGTACGTGGCACGTTTCAAATTCTCCAAAGGCTCACGTAAGAGACCTCTCGGCAATACTGCGCCATAGCCAAATGGGTGACTGGCATCAATTAAGACGATATCCGCCTCACGACCTAATGCTCGATGTTGAAATCCATCATCTAACACAAGTACATCAGATTGTAGTTCATCCACTGCAATCTTAGCAGACTCTACTCGTTTTGACCCAATGATGACATTCGCATTCGGCAATGTTTTGGCTAATAACCACGCCTCATCACCACTAATGAAAGAGGACACATCCACCGTACCTTGTCTAGAAACAATGATAGGCTTTTTATTATTGTCCGCTTTGTAGCCACGGCTCAACACGCTTACGTTGTGATGTGCTGTATCCAATGTTTCACATACATAGCGTACCATAGGAGTTTTACCAGTACCACCCACTGTAATATTTCCTATGCTAATAACTGGCACTGCTACCCATTGTACATGCTTGGGATGATTGTAGCGCTCATTACGATATTCTATGACTCTTTCATAGACCTTACTAGCCTTTTCCAAACCATTGCGCAGAGCATCTCCCAAGGAGCCTTCCATCTGTCCACTAATGATATGCTTAAAGAGTTGTTCTCCTTTCATGAGTAAACCTCCTCCATATCCCTCTAGTATAGCCTAGGATATTAAAACTAATATGAACCAATTACGGTACAATGTGAAAGCGTTCAAAGAGTCGACGCAGTTCCTCTGTATTCCGTTGTGTAGCCCCACGATTTTCACGGACTACTTCCAAACAATGGCAACTCATCTCATCTCGCATCTCTTGGTTCGCACACAAGGTTTGTAACACTTCTAACAATTCTCTTTCATCATGTACCATTGTACAAGCACCACGGGATCTCAACAAACTATAGATTTCCTTAAAGTTAAACATATGTGGTCCTACAATAATTGGCTTACCATGAGCAGCTGGTTCCAATATATTATGACCTCCAGTTTTTACTAAAGATCCACCTACAAAAATAATATCCCCCAAACTATATAGCCGACCTAATTCACCGATGGTATCTAAAATCACCACTGGAATTTCTTCATGTACAGGTTCTGTCATAGCACTACGACAAATCGCTTTCAACCCATATTTTTGAGATAATGCTTTTACATCATTACCACGCATAATTTCGCGAGGTGCAATCAGTAATCGCGCATTGGGATAAGATTGTAAAATTTCTTTAAACGCTTGAAACAACTTATCCTCTTCCCCTTTATGGGTACTACCTGCCACGATAATAGGATGATTGTGTCCAAATCCAAACTCATGTTGCAATTGTTCTTTTTCTTCATCTGTTACCGTTGCATAGGTTTGATCATATTTCGTATTCCCTGTAACGGTTACCTCTTGTACATTTGCCCCTAATACAGTGATATATTCCGCATCTAATTTAGATTGCATACAGAATCGATCTATGGACCCCAACATATCATGCATAAAAGATTTAATATGCATATACCGTGACATAGAACGATCACTGATACGACCATTGACCATCATAACTGGAATCTGTTCAGCTTTGGCAATACGAAGAAAGTTTGGCCAAATTTCAGTTTCAACCAATAAAATTGCAATGGGCTTAATCGTTGTCAAAATTCTTCGTGTCAAAAATGGCAAGTCTAAGGGGAAGAAAATAATCCCTTCTGCTTCCGGAATGATGCGGCGTGCCATGGCATGTCCAGTAGCGGTTACCACAGATACAACTACAACTGCATCAGGAAAGCTTTTTTTGATGTCTTTCACCAATGGGCTGGTAGCTACAATTTCGCCTACAGAAGCCGCATGCAACCAAATAGCCCGTTTACCTTCAATTTTTTTCATCAATGTGCTAGGCATGAATCCTGCACTTTGTTTGATCCGCTCGTAGAATCCTTCTTCAAAGGCCAAACGGTAGAGAATCACCGGTATCAAGCCAATCCAATAGATAATGAGAAGTATATTGTATATCCAATACATAGTTTATCCTTTTCTGGCAAATTGAACAGAATATAAATGGCTATATAAGCCATTCAACGCTAATAATTCATCATGTGTGCCTTCTTCTACAACACAACCTTGCTGTAAGACCACAATATGATCGGCATGTTTAATAGTACTCAATCTATGAGCAATGACTAGAGCCGTTCTATTTTTCATTAGTCGTTCTAACGCTTCCTGTACAATCTTTTCACTTTCAGTATCTAAGGCTGAGGTAGCCTCATCAAGAATTAAAATGCTCGGATTTTTCAAGATAGCTCGTGCAATAGCAATACGTTGACGCTGACCACCCGATAAAGAGTTACCTCGCTCTCCCACAATCGTATCAAATCCATTCGGTAATTTTTCAATAAACTCATAGGCATTCGCTGCTTTAGCCGCCTCAATGATTTCTTGTTCAGTAGCATCTAAGCGACCATATAAAATATTTTCACGTACTGATGCATTGAATAACATCGTATCTTGTGGCACTAAACCAATATTTTCTCGTAAGGATGTAAATGTGACATCTCGCACATCTACACCATCAATGCGAATAGCGCCACCTGTTACATCATAAAAACGTGGTAACAAGTTCGCTATCGTTGATTTACCAGCTCCAGAAGGACCAACAATCGCCACGGTTTGCCCTTGTTTCACCGTTAAGTTGACGCCTTTTAAAGCTAAATTATCTTCATCATAAGCAAATTGTACATTGTCGAATTCTACAGTTCCTTGTACATCTGTTAACGCTTTTGCCGTTGGTGATTCTTTCACATGTGGTTCTGTTTCTAAAATGTCGATAACACGATCTCCTGCTGCCATTGCTTTTTGTAAGTTACCATAGACTTGAGTTAAGCGTTTCACAGGGTTAGATAAGTTAATAGCATAAATTAAGAATGCAATCAAGGAACCTGCTGTAATATAACCTTGCACTACAGAATATCCGCCATACCATAAAATAATCACCACTGCAATGGCAGCTGCAAATTCCACCATAGGCCCCATGACAGCTGTTAATTTTGTAGCTTTCATAGCTGCATCAAAGTTATTTTGGTTCTCTTGTTCAAATCGCTTAAATTCATATGTTTCACGAGCAAAAGAACGAATCACGCGCACCCCTGAAATAACTTCTTGTAAAAACGCCGTAATATCCGCTGTTCTACCTTGTACCTCATGACCTGCAGAGCGCAATTTTTTACCAAATATATTCGTTAATCCTAATACAACAGGCACAATAATCAACGTTAAAAGGGATAGTTTCCAATCCAAGTAAAACATGAAGACTAAGGACCCTACTAAGGTAACTCCTTCTGTCATAAACGATATAAGGTTATCTACAATAGCTTGTTGTAACGCCCCTACATCACTAGTCACATTACTCATGATAACCCCTGTTTTACGACGGTCAAAATAAGCTTGATCTAACTTTTGTAAATGCTTAAATAAGGTTTCACGAATATCTATAACCACGCGCTGTCCTACATAAGCCATCATATAGTTTTGCCCATAGGTAGCAAATCCACGAAGCAAGAAAATTACTAAAATAGCAATCACAATTAATGTTAATAAGCCTAAATCTTTATCTTGCAATACTCCATCCACTACATTTCGGATTAACCATGGTACCACTAAATACCCCATGGCAGCTGCAATCATACAAAATATCCCTAATATGAGTCGCATCCTATATGGCACAATAAATGCCAATAGTTGTTTATAACGATTCATTTACGCCTCCTTCATTGCGACTGATGCAATGACATCAGCTACACGTTGCACCGCTCCCGGTGCCCCTAATTCTACTTTCACTTGCGCTAAATCGGCTTTCATCTGCGTATATACCGCTTCATGATCTAAGATATTAGCTAGTTCTCGTTCTACATTTTCTGGCGTTACATCCCCCTGTAATAACTCAGGAATAATGCGACGCTTCGCCATAATATTAGGCAATCCAATATGATCTATTTTTACCAGTAACTTACCAATTCCATACGTAACAGGTGCCACTTTATAAATCAATACAGTAGGTACATTCATCAAGGCTGTTTCTAAGGTAGCTGTCCCTGAAGCCGCAATACATGCGGTACAAATCTGCATTAAATCATAGTTATGACCTTCTGTGACAGTTACTGGTACAGAATAACTTTGTAAAATTCTGTCAATATCTTCTCTAGGTATTGTATGTGCCCGTGGTAAGAAGAACTTCAAATCTGTATGATTTTTATATAACCGTTCTGCTGCTGCCAGCATTGTTGGTAATAACCCTTCTACTTCTTGTTTACGACTACCTGGCATCAAAAGAATATTGCGACTCCTTGTATCTGCACCGAAATGAGAAAGTGCTGCTTCGACGGACATGGTAGGATGTACAATATCTACCAAAGGATTCCCTACAAATTCCACATCTACACCAAATTCACGGTATGCCTCTGCTTCAAAAGGAAAAATAGAAGCTACTTTTGTCACCGTTTTAGCGATATCCTTGCCTCGTCCTTTATTCCAAGCCCAAATGGTAGGGGCAATGTAATACACCACAGGTATATGTAATTCTTTTGCCACCTTCGCTAACTTCATATTAAAACCTGGATAGTCAATACACACCAACACATCTGGCTTTTCTCGTAGCATAGCTTCTTTTAAGAAGCTGCGAAGTTTAAAAAATGTGGGCAAATGTTTTATTATTTCAACAATACCGATGAACCCTAGTTGCTGAATATCGTAGATAATATTCACACCAGCTTGTTTCATCAAGTCTCCGCCCATGCCAAATAGTTGTGCTTCTGGATATGCATCCAATAAAGCCTTTGCCACACTGGCACCATGCGTATCTCCTGATGCTTCACCAGCAGAAAACATAATCTTCATGCTTACTCCTCATCCGGCCCTTCTACGGCACAGATTACGATACCTAATTCGTTTGCTTTTTGCAAAACTGCTTCTTGCTCAACAAAAATCGTCCGCTTCGCCTCCATAGCTAGGACCTTGCAGTTACCGGTAATCATAGATTCTAACGTCTTCATACCTACCGCTGGAACATCAAAACGTACGTCCTGATTAGGTTTTGCAGTTTTTACCACCACAGCCCCTTCACGCCCCAAGGCACCACCTCGCTTGATACACTCATCGGTTCCTTCAATGGCTTCTATAGCCATCGCCGCTTGTTCTTTCACTACTACGGTTTGTCCAATGTCAAGTGCACCCATTTGTTTCGCTAAGGTAAAACCAAACTCAATATCTAATTGCTCCACCTCTGTTGGTTTTCTCATTGTCATGACACCTACTGGTGGCATAAGAGGTCTCATATATTTTGTTTGATCCGCTACCGCTAGTCCTTCTTTTTCTAATTCCTCTACGATAGCTAGCATGATCGTATCATCTTTACGATTGCGCAAACGATTCAACAATTTGATCGTACGCATATCTGGTATGGTTGTTATCTTTTTATACAGATGTTCTTTTGTTACTTTTCCTAACATAGTCACATCTGTGACGCCCTCTTTAAGGAACGTTTTAATCACTGTATCTGATTTAAAGACGCTGATTTGGTAGTATGCATCGGCCTCTGCTTGTAATTCAGGAGCTCCCTCTGTTACAACAGAAATGACCACAACTTCATAGCCTTCATGTTGAGCAGCTCGCATAAATTCAACTGGCAGATTACCAATTCCTGCAATCAATCCTACTTTCGCCATAACGCCTCCCACTAACTTTTAATTATAAAAATTCTAATCTATATTATACCATATAAAGGGCATAAATGGCATGAAAGTTCACAATAAAAAATACATGGAAAAGCATACATTGTATGCTCTTCCATGTATTATAATTCCATTATTAATCTCTGCGTACGCGCATGATACCACGATCTGCATTGCGTAAGAAACGTAGCATGTGTTCAATCTCAACAGAAGATATTAAATTCAATTCCATTTCTTCAATTGCTTTAGACAGACTATAGCCACTGCGATATAGAATACGAAATGCCTTCTTCAACTCACGACGCACTTCTTCAGATACTCCAGCGCGAGCTAACCCTACAGAGTTCAACCCAATTACATGCGCTGGCTGTCCATCCGCAATGACATAGGGAGGGATGTCTTGTACGACTTTCGCCATACCACCAACCATAGCATTACGGCCAATTTTTACAAACTGATGGACCCCTGCAATACCTCCAATAACCACGCGATCTTCTACAATTACGTGACCTGCAAGGCCTGCACAGTTACTCATGATAACATTATTGCCTACGATACAGTTATGCGCCACATGTGTGCACGCTTGGAACAAACAATTGTTACCAACTCGTGTCTCTTCCCCTTCACCAGTAGCACGACTGATAGTTACGAATTCACGAACTACTGTATTATCGCCAATAATGCAATAACTTTTTTCACCTTTAAATTTTAAATCTTGTGGTTCCAAACCGATAGCACAACCCGGAAAAAATTCATTATTTTTACCAATCGTTGTCCAGCCACCAATAACTACATTAGCGCCAATTTTAGTACCATCTCCGATTTCAACATGTTCTCCAATGACTGCACCAGGACCAATAATAACATTTTTACCAATTTTTGCATCTGGATGTATGACTGCAGTACTATGAATTTCAGATGTTGCATTTTCCATGCCAACTACGATCATCTGTGTCACTCCTTACATTTTGAAAGTTATTCTGGCTTCACTAAGGCGAACATGTACTCACCACTTGCCACCAATTTATCACCTACATACGCACGACCTTCTACTTTACCCATACGACCTTTGATTTTTACTACATCAGCCTCGATGCGTACTTGATCACCAGGTTTAACTGGATGACGGAAACGTACTTTATCTATACCTGTAAACATTGGTGTTAAGCCACGATTTTCTTCAGGATACAAGAGTGCAATACCACCTACTTGAGCAATTGCTTCTGTAATCAATACACCTGGCATCACAGGGTTACCTGGAAAGTGACCCATGAAATGTGGTTCATTGAAAGTACAATTTTTAAGACCTACCGCACGTTTCATTGGTTCCATTTCAATAATACGATCTACCAATAAGAATGGATAACGGTGTGGTAGAATTTCCATAATTTCTTCAATTGTAAGAATCATGTTATGCCTCCTCTTGCATTTCTTTTAAAATTTCTCGACTTAATCGCGAGTTTAAATTATGACTCGATTTCACAGCAATAATATGGCCTTTTAGATGGCCCACCAAGAATAAATCGCCTAATATATCTAAAATTTTATGACGCACCAATTCATCTGGAAAATTAAGTTCCGATAAACAAGTTGTATCATCATAGACAATCACGTTTTCCGTGGATCCGCCTTTAGCTAATCCCATCGCTTGCAATTGTTCGATTTCTTTTGTAAAACCAATCGTTCTTGCTGGTGCAATTTCTGTAGCAAATACATCGGGATTAATCTCATAATCTGCATGTTGCGTACCTAGCATAGGATGACTATTAATACTTGTAAAAGTGACACGGAATCCATCGTAAGGACGAATAATGATAAATTTATCTTCTTCATAGATACCATGAGATTTTTTCACCACATAAACTTGACGGTCTGCCTCTTGTTCGATAATTCCTGCCTCTTTGATAAGCTGCACAAATGTGGCTGATCCACCATCAGCTATAGGAGGTTCCGGTGAGTTCAATTCAATAATACAGTTATCAATCGCCATACCATAAAAAGCTGCTAAAATATGTTCAACTGTAAATACTTTTGCCTCACCCTCTTCTAATGTGGTAGCACGCATCGTATTTGTTACATTACGAATATCCGCTTTCACAGAAGGAGTGCCCGGCAAATCTGTACGTACAAAGGTAATCCCTGTATTGGGCTCACTAGGAAGGATACGCATTTGCACAGGTAAACCGCTGTGTAATCCAGCCCCTTCATAGCTTATTGCTTTACTAATTGTTTGTTGTTTCATAAGGGCCTCCTTTCTACAGTTTTTGGTTCATCACATCTGGTGGTACTTCTATGGTATCACCATAAAAGCGACGTGTCCATTTCCATCTATTATGAAGCCAGAACCAATCTTCTGGATATCTTCGAATATAATCTTCCACCCATTCATTGAGCATCGTCAATGTAAGGGCAATATCACGTTTCCGCTCTTCTGTTTTTTCAGCGTATACAGGTGGATGTACAGTAATTTCGTATTTCTCAGTATATTCATTAAAACGTATTGTTATAGGAATAATCGGCACATCCTGCATACGAGCCATTGCCGCAGGTCCTACGGGAGTCAATGTTTCATAGCCAAAAAACGGAACCAACTGACCTTTATCTCCTGGATCCTGGTCCATAATAAGACCTATAAAAGAACCTTGTTGCAGTTCTTTTACCATTTCACGAACACCTGTTTTATAAGTGACGTGTTGTTTCATAAGCGCACGATATTCATTGATAAATTTGTCCGCATCACCTTGTTGCTGCATCGCTACTGAAATCAAAGGATATCCTTCAGATGCTAAAATACCTCCTAGTAATTCCCAGTTTCCACTATGGAGAGCAATAATAATAGCACCTTTTCCATCTTCTTTGGCATCTTCTAGATATTCTCTACCTTCCATAGTGAACATCTCTTTGTATTTGCCATCTTTAATTTCAGGATATCGAAGCACATCCACAATCATACGACCAAATCTTGTCACACTGGCTTTGGCAATTCGTTTTGCCTCTACAGGATCATCTGTAATGCGACAAAATAATATTTGTCCAATGGCCAATCGTTTTCGATTGCTTGGTGTAAAAATCCATCCTAATTGCCCTAATAGATACCCAATAGCATATTGCATTCGATACGGCAAAGCACATAGGATAGCACTTAACACTTTCATACAGGTATATAACATATCTACACCTATTTATCTTCTAATTTAGCTTGTAATACAGCTACTTCTTTTTCTAATGCTTTTAACTGTTTTACCATATCTGGCAAACGGCTTTCGTAGGCAGCTAATTTTAACCATTCTTTATGTGGTCGCATTGGGAACCCTGCATAAAGTCCATTCGATGGCACATTACCTGTAATGCCTGTTTTTCCTGCAAAAGTAACATTATCACCAATTGTAATATGTCCTGTGCAACCAGTTTGCCCAGCAAAGATAACATGGTTACCACATTTTGTACTACCTGCGATACCGACTTGGGCAATTAAGAAACAATCTTCTCCAATTTCTACATTATGGCCTAGGTGAACTAAATTATCTATTTTAGTGCCACGACGAACTAAGGTAGATCCCATAGTAGCATTGTCTATACAAGAACAGGAGCCTACTTCCACATCATCTTCTAAGATAACATTACCTACTTGTGGAATATGTGTGTGCTTACCATTTTCAGTAGCAAAGCCGAAACCTTCTCCACCTACAACAGCATTCGCACGTAAGACAACTCGTTTTCCTAAAATACAGTTCTCATGCACAATGGAACTTGCATAAATCGTTGTACCTTCACCAATGCGCACATTATGTCCAATATATACATAGGCGTGTAATGTAACATTATCTCCAATAATAGCATTATCATAAACTACACAATAAGGTCCAATTTTTACATTGTTTCCGATTGTTACATTCTTGCCAATAATTGCTGTTTCATGAATCCCCTCTGGGAATACCACCGGAGGGTGAAATACTTCTAGCAATTTGGCAAAAGCTGCTTTAGCATTAGACACCACAATTTGAGGAGTTTCACACCCTTCAATTTTAGTATCTACTAACAAAGCTCCTGCTTTACTATCTTTAGCAAACTCTCTATAATCACCGATAGCAAAACTGATAGCATGAGCTGCACCTTGATCTAAACTACGGGCTTCTTCAATATTAATGGAACCATCGCCATATACAGTGCCCTCAACCAATTTGGCTAGGTCTTCTACTGAAAACTTCACTATGAAGCCTCCTTACTTTTTACTCTCTTATTATTTACTAGTTTCTCCGGAGGAAGCACTTTCATTCATTTTTTTAAGCACATCTTCTGTAATATCAACTCCACCACTTACAACGGCTTGATCATTTGCTACTACAGTCAATTCTTTTTCTTTTGCTACAGCTTGGATATTGGATTCCACATAGGCTTTAAACTCTTTACCTTTTGCTTGTCCATAAATTTGCAATTCCTGTTGTGCATTTAATTGTGTTTGTTGGAATTGCTCTTCAGTTTGTGTACCTTGCACTTGAGCTAAACGGTCTGTAACTTCCTTTTGTTTAGCTTCCATTTCTTTATTAATATCCTTAGCTTTTTGGCTTTCTTGCACTAACTTTTCAGTGTTTACCACACCTACTTTTTCACTTGATCCACAACCAGCTACTAAGCCTAATGCACATACCATCATGGCACCTGTAGCCATACGTTTCCACATTGATTTCATCACTTTACTCCTTTATTGTCCATACGATTGAATGATTTCTTCTGTTAAATCCATACCCGTACGATCTGTAATATGATCTACCAGCACTAAATCTAACTGTTTAGCTCTAGCCAACACTCCTACACGAACTCGAATATCTTCTAAAATGGCATCATGTAGGGCTTGTACTTCATCCCGTTTTTGTGCCAATCGTTGTTCCCATTCTGCATCCCACAAAGTGGTGCCCTCACGGTGAACCTTAGCCAACACTTCTTGTTGCGAATCCACCAGACCTTTCATAGATTGATCTCGCTGTGCCCCTAAGGCTTTTGCCTGCTCAGTAGCATAGGCACTTAACTTCTGCTGTGCTTCTGTCTGGGCAGGTACCATCGCCTCAGCCACTTTGGCTTCTAGATCTTTCCATTGTTGAGATCCGTTGATACGATGACTCCGTTGTGCTAACAAATCAGATAATCGTTGTTCCTTCTCAGCTTTTAGAGTGTCCCAACGTTTTCGTTGCTCTTCATCAATCGGCTTTACTTTCATTTCAGTTGTTAACCACAATTGTAAATTTACAATTTCTATATCTGCTTCACTAGGTTCTACTTTGTAATTTTTACGATATTGTTCAATCAATTCACGTTGCTTAGCCGCTAACTCTTGATTTAACTCAGCTTCACGTAATGCAATTTTTGTTTGTAGCTCCTGATTCAAACTTTCAGTTAAATTTGATTCTAACTGTTTTAGATGTTCTTCAGATTTTCCCACTTCAGTACCCAATTTAGATTTGAGAAGTTCATCCTCTCTGTCCCGTTGAGCCTCCAGTCGTAACAATTCTTTCTTTTGTTCATCATAACTATGAAAGTTTGGATGCTTTTCTACTACCTCTTGCAAACGTACAACCCCAATCCGTGGTCCTTGCAAAGCCACAGGCTGATGATGTACATAATAACTACCAATACTAGCAGCACATACAAGTATACCTAATAAAGCGAAGATAGGTCCTTTTCCCATTTGGATGTTACCTTATTTAGTTTCTGCTAGCTTCTTGCTCACTTGGTCTGTAATATCAGTACCACCAAACAATACAGATTCACGGCTCAATACCACGCTAAGGCCTTTGCCATCAGCTACTGTTTTAGAAGCTTCATCTACACGTTTTTTTAGATTTTCTTGAATTGTTTGTTGTTTTTCTTGCATCTTTTGACGAAGTTCATTAGATAATTTAGCCTTACCTTCTTCATCTAAATTAGCAGATTTTTCATTAAATTCTTTTTGTAGTTCTTCATTATAGGCAGCATATTCTTGTTGTGCATCTTGCACTAAGTTTGGATTGCTTTCTACAATTCGCTGCATATCAATAACACCGATATTGCTCACTGCATTGGAACCACCATGTCCCGCCATCTGTGTATAGGCCAAAGCCCCCACACTGATGACAAAAAGAATGCCTACAATGATAGACACTGTTTTTACATTCTTTTTATTATTCAATAAACGCATCATAGTGTATCTACCTTCTTTCCTTATATTCGTCCTATTAGGCGTAACCAACGATCCTGGTCACCCCAGACATATTCTAATCGTAAATATTCATGTACATCATAGGAAAGAGCAAATTCATTAGCTTTCGCAGTTATATCTCTTTCATATCTTGCATTCCAACGTGTACCAATATTTTGGTATACAAAACCATGATGGTGATGATTCGGCAGGCTGTATTGATAACCTACCTTTGTATCTTTACTGAATTGATACCCATACGATGGCGCAAAAGACCATTTCAAACGATTGGGTAAAAACTCTGTTTCTAAATACCAATCATGGGGACCTCGATGAACCCCCGTATACACTCGTAATCCTACAGAATCCACACCACGCCCCATATCCAAATACCCTTCGCCTCGAAGGATATACTTAGAGGAATCCACGTGAATGTCTAATCTTGTGTCCGTACCTACCTGAAGTTCTGGAGTCATGGTCACACCAAATTGCGTAACACCCCGACTTGTATTAAGTTCTTCTTGTATCTCCGATTCTATCATCAACTGATGACGTCGCACAAACGACACAGGTAGTCCCTCTAATTGTTGTAACTTTTTTTCATAATATTGACGCATATTATAAAAAAGAGCACTCGGTAAAGTATTAGAGTGAATAGCCACATCTGTACGATGTACGCTATTACCATGAGGTACTAAATATACGGTAGCCTTTGCTAATTCTCCACCTACAATATCAATTTGTGGTGTAAATTCAGGAAGAGTTCCTTCTAATTCACTTCGAATTGATTTTTGTGCTAATGGTGTAATCCAACCTAAGGACTCCAGGGATGCTCCCAAAAGAATTTGCTCTAACCGGGGCTTTACATTTCCTATATCTCTATGTATGAGAGATTGTCCATAAGGAGATATATTCCCATAGTTAAACTTAGTTTCTATAGATTGTACCACATTTCCATAGGGTTCTAATGTAAGGCGCATATACATAGATTCACCAATATCCATAGATATAGATTTTACCGTATATCCATATAGAATGCGATCCACTACATCTATTGTAGCCTTTTCATAGGCCTGCATAGATTCCTTGATATAAGAATCCTCTTTACCTTTGTATATATAGGAAGCTGCACCTTGAATACTAGCTACCATACGTGTTTTTAAGGCTGCTGGAATCGTTCCTGTTGTACTGTGTAGGTCCACATCCACAGTCTGAACAGGCGCTCCATAGACGGAGGGAATCCCTAATGTAACCATTAGGAAAGCCCCTCCTATCCATTGTTGTATAGTCATCAATTAGAATTGTCCACCAAAGCTAAAGTGGAATTTCTTTTGATCTTTACTAATACCATAGTCGATACGTACTGGACCAATTGGTGTTGTCACACGCACGCCGGCACCTACAGAAACATTAAATGTTTTAGAATGTTTGAACCAAGGTACATTTGGTGCATCCCATGCATCACCTAAATCTGTAAATAATGCACCGCTTACTTTATTCCAAATTGGGAAGCGATATTCTGCCGTAAAGTTGTACATTTTTTTACCACGGTATTGATCATCCTCATAAGCACGAAGAGAATCAGAACCACCGATTGTATATAATTGACTATATGGTAAATCACCCATTGCCCAACCTAATCGTGCACGGAAGGCAAGCACTTGTTTATTACCTACTTTTTTATACGTTCTAGCTTCGCCAGTGAATTTATAGAAGTTAAAGTCACCACCTAAGCCATGACCACCCCATTGTAATGTACTGGATAAACGTTTACCACGTGTTGGTTCGTATACATTATCACGGGAGTCAAATACTTTTTGCCAGCTAATGCTGTTTGTTGTGCCAAAGTTATGTTTAATATATCCTGTGCTAGCAAACTTATAGCCCTCATTATTCCAACGATATCCTGATCCAGGACCGCCATTTACATCTGTATCATACCGGAAACCACTGGAATCTTTATTATCCCAAACATAAGTATCTTTACGATGCTCTAATGTGACATAATCACGAGTAAACTCACCCGTTTGACGTCCTAAAGAAATATTAAAGCCATTAGATTTTCTGTCATAGGTAGCTTTCGATTGTCCTTTTTCGTTGTAATCTGTATATTCGTTTAATTGATTGTAGTAGGTTACCCCTAAAGATGTGCCTTTTCTATCAATCCATGGACGCAAGTAGGAAACAGAGTAGTTTTTATAACCTGCTGTGCCTCCAAACTCCCAGTGAACTTTCACTTTATCACCAGTACCGCGTAAGTTTTCTTCACCCACTTCTACAATACCTACAAAGCCATCAGCATCAGAATAACCTGCACCTAATGTAATCGTACCTGTTTTATGTTCTAGTACGTCCACTTCAATGTTCACCATTTCTTCTGTGGAGCCTTGTGTTAAACGTACATTTACATCATCAAAGAAACCTAAGTTATATACTTTCTCTACAGATCGACGTACTAAGAATTTATTAAATGGTTGTCCCACTTTTTGGTTAAATTCACGAGTAATCACACGATCTTTAGTCTTTTTATTACCATGTGGAGTAATACGTTCTACAATACCTTCTACTACAGATACGTGTAATACACCATTGTCATCTACAGCCATATCTTTTACATGAGCTAAAATATATCCATCACGTTGGTACGCTGCGTTGATACCTTGTACTTTTTCACCAACTGCAATAGTATTTAACACAGTGTTAGGTTGTACACCTAAATAGTTCAATAATACATCTGTTTTGTATACCGTATTACCCTCTACAGACACACCTTTAATCACTGGGTTTAAGGTTACATGATATGCTACTTTTACACCTTCTGGTACTTCTGTAAATACTGGTGTAATTTCTGAAAGAACACCGGAACCACCTAGGTTAGCAATCTCTTTAGAGATTCCTTCTACTGTAACAGCATCACCAATTTTACCTTGTAATAAAGAAAGGAAAGCCGGTTGATTTGCTTGGTCAAGACCTTCAATAGAAATATGAGTGATCGTTTTGCCTACATATTTTTGTAACTCCGCTTCAGTTAGGGATGTGAAATAACGAGCTTGTACTTGAGGAATCGCTGTTTCCACACCTGCCGCCTGTGCTTCTTCTAATTTATCACCACCAGCTTTTGTGATAACTTTAACTTCTTTGTCATTAGTAGCTAAGGAAGAGTTATCAACACGTTTACGTTGTTCTTCAATAGCATCACGTTGTGCAGCCTCAGACAAACCTTCACGAGCTGCTGCAATCGCTGCCTCTGTAGCCGTATCACCAGAGGCTACTGTTTCTTGGCGTGTAGTATTTTGCTTTCCTAAATCCTCCATGGATAATTTAGCAATTGTTTTGCCACTTTCAGTCGTAGTAGCAGTATCAGCAAATACTGGAGTTGTACTGATTGCCGCTAGGACAGCAAAGGTTAAAAATTTCTTACAAGGTGGGTTTCCCTTCATATATGTTCCTCCTTAGAATATAAAAGGTGCTAATCTCGCAAAATACGTCCACCAGTTTGCACTGCATGTACCATGTCTTTCGAGCTAATAGTAGGATCTTTTCTAGGTTCTACATTGGGCTGTGTTGTTACAACATGATTGGTTTCTATCACCGTCTCTACGGGCTTAGGTTCAGCCTGTTCTATGGTTGGTGATTCTTTCACTACCACTGTGGAAGACACAGGTGCAGGTTTCACCTCTACCTTTGTTTCTATGACAGGAGTATGTGTTACGTTCCCTGCTTCATGTTGTGATAGCCACCAATGTGTTACCCCTATGACTCCTACTAATGCAATAGTTAACATAGCTCGTTGTGCGTAGGACACAATAGAGGGTCTACCCTCATTCATTTGCTTCATCTCTGCTTGAGCCAAGAATAAATGAAAGTTCCCCTTCACACTTCCCTTTGTAGCATAGGACTTAGCTGCTGCATCTAACCAAGCACGAACCATGCGAATGCGTTTTTCCATAGGTGTTGTTACAGGTTTCATACATTCCTCCTTTCATAACTATATAATCGTAGTTAGAAAGAAAAAAGTGAACCTATTTCTTACTATCTTTACTATTATACCAATGAACCGCTATTTTGCCTATTTTTTTCTGCTAACTTTCTTTATACTACTCTATTTTTTTAATATTTTAATGAAGAATCTATTTCAATTTCATTCCATTTGACCACAGTTCGCCATATATCCTAATCTATGCTATACTTATTCATAGCATATAAGGAGGTTCCTTATGGACATACTGATTAATATGGGCCTATCATTTCTAGTAGGTGTAGCAGCCCTCTTTCTTTTACTTGCGCTAGAACCACACAGTCATGGCGTATTAAATTCATCAGGTCGGATGAATCGATTTCAATTTATCATTGGCATACTATTTTTATCTGCTACTATGCATATTTTTAATATGTTTATCCAACAACTATTAGATGTAGTTGTCATATTGCCGGCTTATTTTGGCATCAAAGCATTAGCTTACGCAGGATATATCATATTGCTCCCTCTATACTATACCCTATACATACGACGATTCAATGACATCGGATTACCAGGTCGTCTCCTTGGTATACTATTGGGTATGTATATTATTTGTACAAATTTATATCTACCATTAAAGAATATTTATATTCTGCACACTATTATTGTAGTAATTATACACGGATTCTTATCTTGTTTCCCTGGTTCTACTGGAAACAATCGCTACGGACCTCCTAGTCCTTGGCCAAGCAAACGTAAGAAAGGATAGTGATTATGGGACTCTTCGATTGGTTCACGCAAACTCCAGACCATATCATAAGCTATGCCCCTGGCGGTCATACATTGCAAGTTAAAATTACTTACAACACAAAAACAGGTCTATTTACGTATCGTGGTCGCTATGGTACACGTGCTAAGTTTTATGATACAGATATCGATCATATCGACAACAAAGAGGTGAGTCGCACCCATCGAGTCTTGCTCATTCAAGGTCGAGATACCTGTCTTGCCACATTAGATGTGTTGACTAATTTAGTAAATGAAAATTTACAAGCATGGATTGAATCTCGTGGCACTGTAGCCTACGATTATGATCAACAACAACGTGGCTTATGGGTTAATACAGCTGCTGTGAAAGCCGCCATCGATGCAGGTCCTCCAGTGGAAACTGCTACCATTGAAGTAGAGGATACATCAGAGAATACTACCACATCTGATGTAGTACCAGCCTTGGATGATCCCATTCTTCGTATCAAACAGTTAAAAGAACTCCTTGATATAGGGGCCATTACTGACGAAGAATTTCAACAGAAAAAAGAAGAATTACTCAATAAAATCTAAACACTAAAAGGACTGTTGCCAGTGTCTCTTTCACTGGAACAGTCCTTTTCTGTATTGTATTCAAAGTTCTCTTCTTTAGGGCTTTCCCTGTATCGATATATTTCCTGATAACCACTCTGATTTTAGATGTATTGCTGACACTATAAACCTATTACAGGAGATATACATTTTCTCTTATTAAGGCATAATAATGCCACCAACTAAGTTCGATACATGATCGATGTGTTGGCTTTCACAATAAGCGCTCATTTCACTAGCGATGATGCCAATAGCTCGTGGATCTATCAACGTTGCCGTCCCCACAGACACGATGTCAGCTCCTACTAGCATAAATTCTAAGGCATCTTCACCAGTCATGATGCCGCCACCCCCCATAATTGGGATTTCAATAGCTTGTGCCACTTGATGTGTTAAACGCAATGCCACTGGTTTCACAGCTGGACCAGATAAACCACCATAGATATTCCCCAATAATGGTTTACGAGTCCGTAGGTCTACAGACATCCCTAATAGGGTATTAATCATACTGATACCATCTGCACCTGCCGCTTCTACAGCACGAGCAATCTCTACGATATCTGTTACATTGGGTGATAATTTCATAATCACTGGCAAATCTGTATGCCCTTTTACCGCTTTACATACAGCAGCCGCACTCTCCGCCTGCACACCAAATGCCATCCCTCCGCATTTTACATTAGGACAACTAATGTTGACCTCTAAGGCTGCTACACCTTCGACGGTCAATGTTTTTGCCATATATTCGTACTCTTCCAGTGTATTACCAGAGATATTAGCAAAAATTGGCACATCATATTGTTTTAAATTTGGCAATATATCTGCTATGAACGCTTCTGCTCCTGGATTTTCTAATCCGATACAGTTCAACACCCCAGATGGTGTTTCAGCGATACGTACACCAGCATTACCCGGTCGAGGAGTAGGTGTTAAACCTTTTACAGAAATCGCCCCTACCTCTGTATCAAGGTCTAAATATCCATCATATTCCAATCCGAACCCAAAAGTGCCCGATGCTGCTACGATAGGATTTTTCATGGAAATACCACAGAACTCTACTGCTAATTTAGGATCTACAGTAGCCATTAGAAAAACACCTCCTCAGCAAGGAATACAGGACCATCTTTACACACTTTATATCGTGTGCCACTTTTACCTTGGCATGCACAGCCTACACAACCACCGGTACCACAACCCATGCGTTCCTCTAAGGACACTTGGCAAGGCACTCCCATTTGTTGAGCTACAGCGGCTACCCCTTTCATCATTGGTGTAGGACCACATGTCAAGACCGCATCAAACTGCTCTTCTTTCATCAGCGTTTCCATCACAGACGTAGGATATCCTTTAGTACCCAGTGAGCCATCATCTGTGGTGATGTGTACAGTCACAGGACTATCTTTAAATAAATCAGCCCAAAACGATTCACTTGCATTGCGGAATCCTAATATCACATGAGCCTCTTGACCTGGTTGTAACCGATCAGCGATACATAGCATGGGTGCAATTCCAACACCACCACCCACTAATAACATGCGGTCTGCAGTGGTAAAAGCTTGACCTAATGGTCCCAAGCAATCTAAGGTATCCCCTTCTCGTAGCTGAGTCATAATCTCTGTACCTTTACCTACCACACGATATAATAAGTCGATGGTACCTGCTTCGGCATCAAAGCCGGCATAACTGATAGGTCTGCGCAACAAGGGAGCTGTGCCCCCTGTGACGCGAACATTGCAAAACTGTCCTAGTTGTGCCTCTTTTGCTTGTTTGGGTGCATATACGGATAGTCTCCATACATCACTGCCTATTTGGGTGTTATGAATCACTCGACCCATTTCTACATATCCACTCATTTATGATTACTCCATTTCATAATCTTGCACTGCATCCACTGTAATAGCATCACCTGCGGTAGCTCGACTAGCTACGACATGTAACACTTCACGAGCTGTATCCAAAGATGTTAAGCATGGTACGCCCATTTCTACAGCTAAACGACGCAATTGGAATCCCTCTCGTTCTGGTTGTTTACCATAGGTTAGGGTATTTAGCATCAAATCTACTTTACCTTCACGAATAGCATCTGCACAGTTTGGACTACCTTCAGATAGCTTATTCACTATAGTGCAATCTACACCGTGTTCTGTGAAATAACAACCAGTACCACCTGTAGCTTGAATGTGGTACCCCAATTCGATAAAACCTTTTGCCAAACAGGTTGCTTCTTCTTTATCACGATCGGCTACGGTCATCAAAATATTGCCTTTATCTGGAATGCGCATATTGGCTCCGTGAATCGCTTTGAACAAGGCATCTGCATAAGTACGGCCAATCCCCATTACTTCTCCAGTAGATTTCATTTCTGGTCCAAGTGCAATTTCTACCAACCCCATTTTTGAGAAGGAGAATACTGGTGCTTTTACAGCCACATGTGGACGGGCTGGCACTAATCCAGTTGGTAATCCCAAGCTTTCCAAGGTTTCTCCTAAAGCAATTCGTGTTGCATACTCCACCATGTTGATACCAGTTACTTTACTAATGAAAGGCACTGTACGGCTAGAACGAGGGTTCACTTCGATAACATGTAACTCATCATTAACCACAATATATTGGATATTGAGTACCCCTTTTACCTGCAACCCTTGAGCAATGCGACGAGTATAATCTACGATTTGATTCGTCAACTCTTCCGACAAATGTTGTGCTGGATATACCGCAATAGAATCTCCAGAGTGTACCCCTGCTCGTTCCACTTGTTCCATAATACCCGGAATGCATACATCGATACCATCAGAAATCGCATCTACTTCTACTTCCATGCCTACCATGTAGCGGTCGATTAACACTGGGTGATCTTTCGATGCTACTACAGCTTCTTTCATATAACGATCTAATTCTTGGTCATTATATACAATTTCCATAGCACGACCACCTAGTACATAAGACGG
The DNA here is from genome assembly GCF_003992265.1 of Veillonella sp. CHU594. NCBI lineage: Bacteria > Bacillati > Bacillota > Negativicutes > Veillonellales > Veillonellaceae > Veillonella > Veillonella sp. CHU594. Next base: position 74,631 of record NZ_RQVB01000004.1, on the reverse strand, counting down.
ACGGACAATCAATGGATATTGTAGGCGTTTTGCTGCTTCTAAGGCTTCTTCGTCACTAGTTACCAAAGCGCCTACTGGACGAGGAATTTCCAATTTTGCCAACAATTCATCGAAACGTTCACGGTCTTCTGCCATATCGATGCTGTCTACAGATGTACCTAGAATATTTACACCTCTTGCAGCCAACGGTCCTGCTAAGTTAATGGCTGTTTGTCCACCGAACTGAGCGATAACCCCTACTGGATTCTCCTTGCGGATAATTTCCATCACATCATCTACTGTCAACGGTTCAAAGTACAAGCTATCAGATGTATCAAAATCTGTACTTACTGTCTCTGGGTTGTTGTTAATAATGATAGATTTCATACCAGCTTTACGTAATGCCCATGAGGAATGAACAGAGCAATAATCGAACTCTACCCCTTGTCCGATACGAATTGGACCGGAACCAAGAACGATAACGCTGTTTTCACCACGTGGTACTACTTCATCTTCTGTGGCATAGGCACTGTAATAATATGGCGTGTGCGCTTCAAATTCTGCGGCACAGGTATCTACGTATTTATAGGTTGGATGAATATTCCATTCATTGCGTTTTGCCAACACTTCTTCAGCACTACAATTTGCATATCTAGCAATGACTTGGTCTGGGAAAGAGTAACGCTTCGCAGTTTTTAAATTTGCTTTTGTTACACCATTAGTAGCCAAATCTTTTTCTACTAATACAATATTTTTAATTTTATTGATGAAGAAAGAGTTAATTTTTGTAATGTAGCAAATTTTTTCTACACTAATACCCACACGAAGAGCTTGAGCGATGACATAGAGACGTTCATCATCCACTAATTGTAATCGTTCAATCAGTTGCTCAGGCGTTTCATGAGCAATCTTTTTAAGTTCAATATGATCTAATCCAATTTCTAGAGAACGAATGGCTTTTAATAGAGAACCTTCTAAGGTTCTGTCGATAGCCATAACTTCGCCAGTGGCTTTCATTTGTGTTCCCAACGTACGATCCGCCAAATTAAATTTTTCAAATGGCCAACGAGGAAATTTTGTTACCACATAGTCCAAGGATGGTTCAAAGCACGCTTTTGTTTCTCCTGTAACAGCATTTGTAATTTCATCTAAGGTCATGCCGATAGCAACCTTCGCCGCTACCTTAGCAATGGGATATCCCGTTGCTTTAGAGGCTAATGCAGAAGAGCGAGACACACGTGGATTTACTTCGATTACATAATATTGATTGCTATATGGATCTAAGGCATATTGCACATTGCAACCGCCTTCAATTTTAAGATAGCGAATGATATCCACAGAGGCAGTGCGCAACATTTGGTACTGTGTATCATTCAAGGTTTGAGATGGTGCTACTACCACCGAATCACCTGTATGAACCCCTACTGGGTCAATGTTTTCCATATTACATACAATGATACAGTTATCTGCGCGGTCACGCATCACTTCGTATTCGATTTCTTTCCAACCAGCTACAGATCGTTCTACAAGAATTTGATGGATTGGACTAAGCTTGATGCCACGAAGAGCAATCATGTACATTTCTTCTTCGTTATGAGCAATACCGCCGCCTGTGCCACCTAGTGTATAGGCAGGACGGATGATGATAGGGTATCCAATACGATTGGCAAAATCCACTGCCTCCGCCACATCACTGAAAATATCAGATTCTGGCACAGGTTGATTGATACGCTTCATCGCTTCTTTAAACAGTTCACGGTCTTCCGCTTGTTTGATAGCCTCTAAAGTAGTACCTAGTAATTTTACATTATACTCCTTAAGGACTCCTGCCTCTGACAGTTCTACCGCCATATTGAGACCAACTTGTCCACCTAATGTAGCCAACACCCCATATGGGCGTTCTTTACGGATAATCTCTGTAACAAACTCCAAAGAAATCGGCTCAATATAAACGCTGTCCGCAATATCACGGTCTGTCATGATAGTAGCCGGATTAGAGTTCACTAATACAACTTCATAACCTTCTTCACGAAGAGATTGACAAGCCTGTGTGCCTGCATAATCAAACTCAGCTGCCTGCCCGATAATAATTGGACCAGAACCAATTACAAGAACTTTTTTCTTTTCCATCATTAACCTCTTCTCATCAATGTTTTAAAACGTTCAAACAAATATACATTATCAGTTGGCCCCGGAGATGCTTCTGGGTGATATTGTACCGACATAATCGGCAATTCATTATGCACTAATCCTTCTACAGTACCATCATTCACACTGCGATGGGATACGCGCAATCCAGAACCCTCTAGGCTTGCTTCATCAACTGCATAACCATGATTTTGAGAGGTAATATGAACACGATTCGTATCTAAATCTTTTACTGGATGGTTAGATCCACGATGACCAAAACGCAACTTATACGTTTCACCACCAAATGCACGAGCAATCAATTGATGTCCCATGCAAATACCAAAAATAGGTTTTTGGCCTACTAATTTTTTTATTTCTTCAACAACTTCAGGTACGTCTTTCGGGTCTCCCGGTCCATTGGACAAGAAGATTCCGTCAGGATTGCAAGCCATCACTGTTTCAGCTTTTGTATGAGCTGGGAAAATTGTCAATCGACACCCTTCGTTTTCCAAGGATTGAAGAATATTTTCTTTCACACCAAAATCGTACACAGCTACATGAAACTCAGCTGTATCTTGACCACGGCGACCTTCCCATTTTGTGGTAACACGCATAATGTGATCTGTCGCTAGTGGTTGCGCTAATAAAGCATCGATTTTCTCTTGTGGTGTATCTGTTGGGCAAATAACCCCTTTCATCACGCCATGGCTGCGGATAGCACGTGTAATTGCACGTGTATCCACATTGTATAAACATGGAATACCATGGCTTCTCATATATTCCTCAAATGTCCCCTCATTTTGCCAATTACTAGGGAACGTACACAATTCTCCTACAATCATTGCCTTGCAATAGGGCTTAGAAGATTGATCTACCTCACGTGTGACACCATAATTGCCTACTAATGGGTAAGTTAAAGTAATAATTTGATCTGCATATGACGGATCTGTTAAAATCTCTTGATATCCCGTCATCCCTGTATTAAACACTACTTCGCCAACGATTGGCATGCCCCCCAGCAATGTGCCCTCAAAGATAGTTCCATTTTCTAATACCAGTTTTCCTGTCACCCGATTACAACCCCGTCTTTCATTACAACTTTTCCATCTACTACTGTTAATTTTGCTTTACCAGTGACTGTCATACCATCAAATGGACATGATTTACCACGAGTGTAGAATTTATTTCTATCTACAGTCCAAGTTTCATCTAAAGAAAGGACTGAGATATCCGCAGGTTTTTCTACTTCAAGTACGCCTCCGTCTACTCCGATTAATTGAGCTGGTTTAGTACTCATTAAATTGATGATTTCATCAATTGTGAGGATACCTGTTTTTAATACATGTGTAATTACTGCCGCAAAGGATGTTTCCAATCCTGTGAAACCATTCGCTGCACAGCAGAATTCCACATCTTTTTCTTCGTACGCATGTGGTGCATGGTCCGTAATTATTGCATCAATTGTGCCATCTTGTAATGCTTCTAACAACGCTTGGCGATGATCTTCAGAACGAATTGGTGGAGCCATTTTAAAGTCTGGATTATAATCTCGTAAATATTCATCTGTGAACACTAAATGTTGGCTTGTTACTTCACAAGTTACTTTGATTCCTTTTGCTTTCGCACGGCGTACTTGATCAACAGCTTCTTTTGTACTCACATGTGCAATATGGATATGTCCACCAGTCATTTCTGCTAGCATAATATCACGAGCTACCGCTAAATCTTCTGCCACAGCTGGGCGACCTTTTACACCCATTTCATAGGAAACGATACCTTCATGCATGTGACCTTCACAAGTTAAGCTACATTCTTCCGCATGGTCTACAACCATTTTTCCAAACATGGATGAATATTCTAAAGCACGACGCATGAAAGCAGCACTTTCTACATAATGTCCGTCATCGGAGAAACCTACTACACCAGCTTCTGCCATATCACCCATTTCTGCAAGTTCTTTTCCTTGCAAGCCTTTAGACACAGCGCCCATAAAATCTACTTTTACAACCCCTGTCAATTCCGCTTGTTTACGCAATCCACGTACTAGTGGAGCGTTATCCACAACAGGGTTTGTATTTGCCATAGTTACAACACGTGTAAATCCACCTGCTGCTGCCGCTTGTGTACCACTGTGAAAGTCTTCTTTTGCTTCTTGACCTGGTTCACGTAAATGCGTGTGAATATCAATTAATCCAGGAGCTACGATAAGACCTGTTGCATCGTATACCTCTGCTTGATTCGCTTGTAAATTTTGTCCAATTGCTGCAATTACACCATTTTCTACAAGAATATCTGCTACTTCATGTTGTCCTTTTGCCGGGTTAACTACCGTACCATTTTTAATCAGCAAGCTCACTACCGTCACCTCCGATAATTGTTAAGTATAAAATCGCCATACGGATGGCTACACCATTACGCACCTGTTCTTGGATTACTGATGCATCACCATACGCCACATCTGGCGCAATTTCAAGACCTCTATTCATTGGTCCTGGATGCAATACTAATACATCATCTTTTGCGTTTTCTAACACAGATTTATTAATACCAAAGATACGTGCATATTCACGATTACTTGGGTATAAGGCGGAGTGAATCCGTTCTAATTGGATACGCAATACGTTTACCACATCTGCATCTTTCACAGCTTCACGTACATCATGATGAACTGTAACACCCAATTTTTCTAGTTCTGGGTATACTAACGTACGTGGACCAGCTAGATGCACGTCAGCACCCATTGTTTTTAATCCATAAATATTGGAGCGCGCTACACGGCTGTGCATGATATCGCCTATGATAACTACTTTTAAACCTTCTAATGTAGGTTTATGTTCTAGGATAGAGTACATATCTAATAAGGCTTGTGTTGGATGCTCATGAGCTCCATCACCAGCATTGATAATAATTGGATCCACACATTTTGTGGCATATAAAGGAGCTCCTTCTTCACTAGAGCGCATTACGATGGCGTCTGTTCCCATATAAGACATCGTTAATAATGTGTCACGGAAACTTTCCCCTTTTGCCATAGAGCTACCGCTCTTGGAAATGTTGATGACATCAGCCCCTAAATATTTACCTGCTAACTCAAAAGAACTTCTTGTACGTGTACTATTCTCCATAAACAAGTTAATAATAGATTTGCCTTTTAATAATGGATGTTTCTTATTGTCCGATAAAACAATTTTTTTCATTTTTTTAGCTACACGTAAAATGAGTTCAATTTCTTCTTTTGACCGACCTTGCAGTCCTAATAGGTGCTTACCTTTTAAGCTGATTTCTCCCATCATAGCCTCCTTTGTAGTACTTCTATTACACGCAAAAAGACCCCTTGCCGTAAGGCAAGAGGTCGCATAGTTATAGTGATTCTATTATAGAGTACACCTATAGATATAGGTAAAGACTCCTACTACGTTCCCTTACTAGCCTCACAGGACTAATTTAAAAGGTTCAAATTACGCTCTTCGGTCTCTCGTACCGATTCATTAAGCTTATAAGTATTATAAAGCAAGGACGCTTATACGTCAAGATATTTCTGTTACTTTTACTATGCTAACAGGAAAATACAAAATGATTAATTAATTTACAAAATAGTATTTTTGATCTCAAAAAATCAAAATAATTTAAAAATACTATGCACAGATATTACTGCAATATAGGCTGTAATTAAAACAACAACCCAACCTAGATAATATAAGACTTTTGGATGTAAATAGTCTCCGACTATATCCTTTCTACGAGTAGCAATCAACATAACAGATAATGTGATTGGTAAGATAAATCCATTTACTGTACCTGCTACAATCATTAATGATACTGGCTTTCCTATAAAAATTAAAATAAACGTTGAGATCGCAATAAAGAGCATAATAACACTTTTTTCATATTTATTTATTATAGGAAATAGGGTTTTACAAAAAGAAATAGAAGTATATGCAGCGCCTAAAATAGAAGTCAAAGATGCGCATAAAAATATAATTCCAAAAATCATGTACCCAAATGAACCTGCAGCTATTAAAAATGTGCTTCCTATTGGATCCTTAGGATCTAATATCGCGCCTGATGTCACCACTCCTAAAACAGCTAAAAACAATAAAACTCTAACAAAAGCATCTATTAGTATTCCCCAGAAGGCAGATTGGCGTACATGATGTAAATTTTCTTTTCCTGTAATATTAGCATCTATAAGTCGATGTCCGCCGGAAAAAGTAATATATCCACCAACCGTTCCACCAATCAATGTCAAGGTAGCTAACCAAGGAATATAGTCTGGCATAATCGTATGTGTAATAGCCAATTTTACCGGTGGATGCGTAGAGTACGCAATAAATCCAATCAGAGCTATCATTACCATACCCAGCATTTTAGAAGTTCCATCAAGAATATTCTCGGCTTTAGGCAATATAAAGAGAAGCATAGTAATAATTCCACTTATAGCTGCACCTATATTAATGTCAATTCCAGCTACAATATGGAGTGCCATCGATGCTCCGCCAATATTTCCTATATTAAAAACTAATCCACCTAAGGCTACCAAGAATGCAACTACATAGCCAAGTCCTGGTAATATTTGATTAGCAATGTCTTGTCCTCGCTTATCTGATACACTAATAATTGTCCACACATTAAGCTGAGCAATAATAGAAAAAATAATCGATAATACAATTGCAAAGCCAAATTCCGCTTTAAGTTCAGCTGTGAATGCTGCTGTCTGCAACATAAATCCTGGTCCGATAGATGAAGTTGCCATAAGAAATGCTGCACCTAGTAAAATTGATGTTCTCTTATTCTGTTTAATTAACTTCATATATCCACCTTATGCTCAAGCTCCGAATTATCATACTTGCATATACATCTATTGCCATAATAATCATTAAATGTAATTATTTAAAAAATAAATGTGGGATTATGCTCATATGCATAAATCCTCACATTCATTTTAAAAGTTTTATTACTTATAACTAATCATGTGGAATTACATAATCCACAGGATCTATTATTTCATATCTTTTTCCACTGCAAATTGTATTGACCATAGATTGTAACCCTTCTACAACAATATTTTTAGCCATACTTGGTTGACCCGGCTTAGTTACTACTTGTTCTGGCAAATATGGTATATGTACAAATCCACAACGAATATTCGTATTGGCAACTTCATGTGCTACACCATAAAAAATATGATTGCAAACAAAGGTACCTGCGGTATTTGAAATACTAGCTGGAATTCCTTGATGTTGTAAACCACTAACCATATCTTTAATCGGCAATGTGGCAAAATAAGCTGGAGCTCCACCTTCTACAATAAATTCATCTTTAGGTTGGTTACCTTTATTATCTGCAATGCGGAAGTCATCTATATTAATAGCAATTCTTTCTACCGTAATATCTGGTCTTCCACCAGCTTGACCTACTAACATAATTGCTTCTGGATGATGCTCTTCAACAGCTTGTTTTACAGCATTTACACTATCATATCGAACTGTTGGCACCATTTTTGTAACAACTTTATAGTCGTTTACCATATATCCTTCTAATTCTTTAACAGCTTCCCAAGCTGGGTTTATAGCTTCTCCACCAAATGGATCAAACCCTGTTACTAAGATTGTTTTCATTATTAACCGCCTCTTAATATGACTATACAGGTATTTATTTTTATTATATTACTTTAGAATACCATGAAATAATACATAAGTAATATGTTAAATACTAATAAAGATACTGCTACAGGCCATTGCGCCTTAATAACCCCATATTGGTCCTTCATTTCTAATAAAGCCGTTGGCACAATATTAAAATTTGCTGCCATTGGTGTCAATAATGTTCCACAATACCCTGCAAGCATAGCAATTGGCCCTATCATTGCAGGATTTGCATTATGCATATTAATTAACATAGGTATTCCAATACCCGTTGTCATCATTGCAAAAGCCGCAAATGCATTTCCCATAACAATTGTAAATAGTGCCATACCAAGGCAATATGTAGCCACGACCGCAAAAACATTATCAACTGGGATTACACTTGATATTCCTGTAGCAATAACCTTGCCTACGCCAGCAATACCAAAAACATAACCCAATGCTGCTAGCAATTGTGATAAAATAGCTGTCCACCCAATTGCATCTATCAGGCGACGACCTTCATTAAATCCTTGATGTACTGATACTCGTGTTAAAAACACTGCTACAAATAGAGCAACCATCGCAGCAATACCAAGTCCTACTAAAGCACCTAGTTTAGTAAAGATTCCAACTAAAAATGTAACAACACCGACTAACAATGCTGGCACAAAAATGGCATTGCCAATTCTTTTAGACTCAGACAGCTTCATTTCTGTAGAAGATTCATTATAAAAACCTTTCCCCAACTGCTTAGTAGCCACTATAGCTGCCATAAAAATTACCATCCATCCATTAATTTCATCTGGTATATACTTTCCAAACATAAAACTAATAGCATAGGTTAACCAAAATAATCCTGTTCCTACACGTTTTGTATTTTCTTTATCATTAAAGGATTGTATAGCAACAATAGTTAACACTATTCCTGTTAATATATAAACAATTTCTAATGCAGGTAATCCAAACAACTCCATACATACACCCCCTCTATATACTTAACGTATCTTTAGCAATTAAATCTTTAACTTTTTTATCAAAAAGGATATATCTAATACTCGCTAGAATATATGCAGTAATGGCTGTTGGAATACAATATAAAATCATTTCTGCTAAATTGATTGTAATACCAGCCTGTTCCATAACTCCTTTTATCAATAATATTCCTCCTGCCGCAATAAAAATATTTTGGCCAAAAAAGTTTCCAATATTATCAGCAGAAGCCGCCATTGCTCTGATTTTATCAATTGTCTCTTGTGAAACTTCTTGTCCATGTAATGCAGCGGCTTCAGCCATTGGAGCAATAAGAGGTCTAACAAACGCAGGCATTCCTGCTAAGGAAATACCAAATGCTACCGTTACTTGTCTTATTAACATATAAAGCATGCATATTCTTCCCGCAGTTGCTGCATTAATTTTACCGATTAAATATCCCGCACGTTCTCTTAAGCCATGACGTTCCATAATCCCTACTACTGGTAAAATCAGTATAAATAAAGACATATATCGATTAGTTACAAATGCTTTTCCTATAGCAGCTATTGTTTCTCGAAATCCTACACCACCAACTAGACCTGTGACAATACCTGCTAGCAAAATGACAAGCAGTGCATTGAATCGAAATGCTAACCCCAAAATCATAATAACTATTCCCGACAAAACTAGCATAAAGATCCCCCTTTCAAAGGAATAATAAAACATATCTTAATTATACAAAATTTCCCGCTTTTTTTATAGGTCTATCATATCACTTATAGTTAAAAGCATTGCTTACTAACAGGAAAATCTTATTCAGAATAATCATAAAAAATTCTAGTCCATACTCCATATCAGAGCTTATCGCCTCGAATGAAAAAGACCGCCATTTCTGGCAGTCTTTTTCGGAGTGTTATTATATTGCAACCTATTACATAGGTAGAAAACTTATAATTTAGCAATAACTTCTTCAACAAATGCTTTTGCATTAGCTAAGTCGTTTTCGTCTGGATGAGATGCAGCTTGTGCATGACGTGCATCACGTTCAGGGCTTTTACCATGGTTATGGCCTTCTGGGAACATTTTGTACATCATTTCGATTACTTTCGGATCTACTTTACCTTGGCATTTGAAGTAACCTACTGGTGTTTGATCATTTGGTAACAATTTCGCAGCTGCTTCTACAGTTTCTTGTGCATGAGGAGATACTGGAGGAACCCCTAAAGTACAGAATAAAGCTACTTTTTCATTTGTGATTTCTTTAAGTACTGCTTGTGCCGCTTTATCAGCGTTACCTTGGTCTGCCCAGAAACCCATAAATACTACATCGTAAGATGCTAAATCAGCTGGAACTTCTTTCACAGATACACATGGTGTACCAGCAGGCAAAGCACTTGCCATAGCTTCTGCTACTAATTTTGTATTGCCTGTACGGCTTGAGTAAACTACGATTGCTTTCATTCATTTTCCACACTTCTAGGAAGTGCGCTCCTTTTACATAACATATAAATACTATAAATAGTATATCATTATTTTTGTATCTAACATTGTAGCCTAAGGCACAATGTTCATTTATCAGATATACATCCGCAGGCATTGCCTGCGGATACTGCACTCTTATTACTGAAGTGATTTTAAACGTACTATAGTATGATGCAGCCTACCAACTTTGACCTGGTATACCTGATTCCACTCTATGAGTGGCTATAGAACTATTACAGGAAACTATATTGTTTGGTTTGGTAAGGTGTGTAGGAGTTCACCTGTAATAGATACTACCTAAATATTTTTCTTAAATGGACTATGTCCTACTGTGCCATGAGCACGTGTAGTTTCCATATCTGTAGGATGCCCTTTTGGAATGCCCGCTGGATGTCCGCCTGCACCATGTGGGTGTTTAGGCACGCCTGCTGGGTGTCCTCCCATCGGTACTCCTTCCGGATGTCCTTTCGGAATACCCGCTGGATGACCACCTGCTCCGTGTGGATGTTTCGCCACGCCCGCTGGATGTCCTCCCATTGGTACTCCTTCTGGATGTCCTTTTGGAACACCTGCTGGATGACCGCCTGCTCCCTGTGGATGTTTCGCCACACCTTCAGGATGACCACCACCTACATGTGGATGATCTTTTGGTCTACCACCATGGTTTTGAGCCGCAATATTTTCATGTAACAATGTGCTTTCACCCGTTAAGATGTACTGAACACATTCAATAACGGTTTGTGTAATATTGACATTCCAGAATCCACCAGCCGTTGTTAAGCGATATAATACGCCATTATATTCCATCAAACCACGAGTTACCCAAGTATCAAGCAACCAACGTAAGTCCTCTAATTTTGAATCCATTTCGATCAAAGTGTCTAGATTTAAAACACCTCGTTCCAAGGAACTGATTACATAATTAGAGAAGTCTTGTAGTTCAGATTGTTTCATAAGAACCATAAATGGTTTCTTACCTTCTTCTACAAGGGCTTCATATGGAGGCAATACACGGTGTAACATTGTCATGTATCCACCTAAATTACCCCCGGCACCACAACCAAATGGATACATTGGGTATCCGGCTTTCGCCATAGTGTTGTACATTGAGCGTTCACGCGGTGCACGGCTCCAATGAGCTGCACTTAAACGTGTAAAATCACGTTTCATCAAGTATTTTACAGCTGCCTCATACATTAATGCTTGTTCTTTAGTGGTAGCTGCTGGGCTTACTTTACCGCGTTCAATTAAGCTTTGTAAATCACTATTTTCAAACACATTTAATTGATATAAGTCCATACCATCTGCTGCGGATTGTTCAAGAAGTTTTAAGTCTTCCATCCACACATCCATCGTTTGATCTGGTAAACCATAGATTAAATCCACAATTACAGAACATTGTTGGTATGCTTTTAATTGTTCTAATCGAGACAACACTGTATCTTGATCATCTAAACGTCCCAATTGACGTCGTACGTGAGTATGGAAAGACTGTACCCCTAAGGACATACGGTTGACACCATGGCTCATCCATACATCCATTTTTTCAGGCACCAAGTCGTGAATACGACCTTCTAATGTCAACTCATAGTCATTGGCCAACGGGAAATATTCTTGGATGGCAGACAACATGCGTTTTGCATTATTAGCAGATAATGATGTTGGCGTACCACCACCAATAAAGATAGTGTGAATCAAACCATCACGGAACCGTGGTTGATCGGCAGCCATTTGCATTTCTTTCAATAACATATCTACATATTTATCTTCTGCATCTTGATTCGTAGCATGTTGATAGAATCCGCAGTACGTACATTTAGTTTGACAGAATGGAATATGAATATATGCCGTTTGCATTTGCCCTGGAACAGGTGGTTGTTGCATTAATTCATTCCATACACGTTGTGCCTCATCCTTTTCTAAAGGACGCCCACTTAGACCAGCATGTACTGCACGTTTGCTTGTAAAAGCATGTGTCAACGGCGTTGCTGTATCAAAACCAAGTTGAATATTACGTTGTTCCTCCGACATGGAGTCAAATAAACTTTTTAAATCCATAATTCCTCCTGAATTATTTCTTGTGCCTTTGCACTAGTCACCATTCAAAGTGTAGTACACTGTGAATGTATTTGATACTGATGAGCCACTACCATTTGGATAATTGCCTATGCCATAGACAACATCTTGGGTATGACTGTTTAAAATACCAGGTCCTCCACCTGCCGAAACAGAGGCTATATTACCGCTCGCATCAATGGTTACGCTAACTGTAACACTACCTTGTAAGTTACGTTTTACTGCCATTGCAGGGTACGTACCTTGTGCTTGGGCTTGTACAGTAGCCACAAATCCTGCCCAGTCAAACGGTGCATTACCAGATGTAGTACCTACACCATCTCCATTACCTCCGCCACTGCCAGAGCCAAATCCACCACCGCTACCAGATCCGTTACCGCTACCATCGCCAGTACCGTTTCCTGTTCCGTTACCGCCACCAGATCCACCACCAGTACCTTGGTTTGTAGATGTTCCATCACTTGCACCTGTAGCTGCGTTGGTAGATGTTGGCACATTCACAGCATCATCAACTGGCACTGGAGATGATAAACTTTGTTGCGCTGCTTGTACTTTGGCTTGTACAACTTCTTGTGAAAGTGGTTGAGGGAAAGATACCCCGCCGCCACCGCCACCGCCACCTGCGGATGCTTTTAAATCGTCGGAAATAGACATGTCAATTTCAAAAGCATTTTCGGTTTGTTTATGCTCTACTACGGATACTAAAGCAATACCTAACACAACAGCTAGGACAATGTGGATTACAACAGAGATTATGTAGGATTTTTTCCAGGAAATATATTGTTCCATGTGTCATCCTTTCTAGCTAGCAGCAATTGAGAACTTCTTAACCCCAATCGTTTTTAGCATATCCATAATGGCAACCACGAATCCATGTTGCGTATTTTTATCTGCTTGTAATAGTACCGCTGTATTTGGATTTTCTCCAATTTTGCTTGTAATATAGTTACGAGCTTCATCGATACTATATGGTTTAGAGTCAATCAAGATATGTCCTTCTTTATCCAATGTAAGAATGATAGGACTTTGTTTGACTTGTGTTGCTGATTGTGCTTGCGGTAATTGTACACCCAAGGACTTTTGTGCCACCGTTTCAATACTGTTCATCATGAAGAAAACCAGTAAGAAGAAAATGATATCGATCATTGGCACAATCATGAACTCAGGTTTCATTTTTAATCGACTATTTTGAAACATGAGAATCACTCCATTGTTCTTTCATACCATTTAATAACACTACAGATAAAGTTTCTGTATCATTGATAATTGCATCCATACGATGACTGAAGTATGTGTACACACAGAATGATAAGATAGCCACTAACAAACCAGTTGCTGTGGCAATCAAGGCTTCACCAACGCCGCCAGAAATAGCGGATGCACCAGCACCATTATCCAATACACTGAACGTGCCAATCATACCAGATACTGTACCTAATAAACCTAATAATGGAGAAATTGTTACGATAGCGCTTAAGTAGTCCAAATGAATTTTTAAATGAGAGGCTTCAATCATCATTTGTTCGGAAAACGCATTTTTCATACTTGTTTCGTTTTTGGAGTATGTTAATCCTGCATGTAAGATACGACCAGTTGCCGTTTGATTTGCCTCACATAACTCTTTCGCTTTCTTCCAATCATTATCTTTTATTGCAAAATACACATCATGACTAAATTCCTTTAGCAATGCAGTATTAGCTTTGAAATACGTATAACGCTCAATTCCAATTGCGATCACAATGATTGACAAAATAACCAATGGATACATTACTAATCCACCGCTGTTAAATAAATGTACAATGTATAAAAGGCTGTCCATATTATTACCTCCATTAAAAAAATATGATAATTTTTATCAGCTTATACTTATAATATCAAATTTAATAATTTCAAATCTACTCTAAATAGCTTCTACTTAATCCATTCCGACATTTTATTTATTTTCCTATATTCACTAGGTTTATGTCCCATAATAACCCGAAATGCTTCTGCAAACTTACTAGCATTTTCATAGCCATATCGGTTAGCTATGCTGAGAATACTATCATCTGTATTAGTTAAATCCTTTGCCGCCTCCTTTATCCGCATGTGCTTAATATATTGATGAATGCTACTACCATAAATCCCTTTGAAACATTTTTTCAATGCTGTCGGTGCTAATCTATATGTTTTTGCCAACTCTTCAATAGTCAGTTTTTTGTGCAAATTTTTCATCAAAAATTCGTGCATACGTTTCACACTTTCCACATGTTTTCGTTCAAAATATGGCATACAGCAATCATCATCTGATGCGATGGTGCTTAATAACAATATGATTTCCATACATTTCAATTGAAATAACTGTGGCATCACTTCATCGGGAAGATCATATAAACTTTTAAAAATGTCACTAAGTTTAGATTCTCTACGACATACAAACCCAAATTTAAAATCCTGACAAAAGCGATTACATATGTCACGAAGATCAATCCGATCATGTCCTACGAACTTATTCACCATCTCTTGGGCCTTGGGGATATAAATAGATAAATTGATACCTTTATAATAAGAGGTAGGAAACTTTGTAGAGTGCACATAGCTAGGTGACTCTTTCCACCCTACAGAAATATCGTTTTCATCCATATATAATACTTTTCCATTATCAAAGGCGCACTCAATACGCCCTTCTTTGCAATAATGGATTTCAAACATACCATCTAAGGGTTTTGCACGGTGACGGATTTCTTTCATGGTCACCTCTTGGAACGTCAATTCTACTCCACCGAATACAGGATAACTATACATCTTGGCCTTACCTCGAGGCGTATTCATCTCATAAATGGTGCCATGTTCCACCTCGGTGGCAGACAACATGTCTATATCCATTACTTTAGGTTTGAACTTTTCTATTTTTTTCATACAATTTTGATTCATGCTCCTCCTTTCAAAAAAGCCCATTTGCTGTCTCATACGACTAACAAATGGGCCTCTTTGCCGAATTACATCGCCTACTTTAATCTGAGTATCATTTCTAACACTCATTATATTTATAAATAGCAATGATTGTCAATATAAACTTTGTCTATCTAGATTATTTTAAATTAAACAGCGAAATTTCAATTTGCATAGTTTCGCATATTAATAGGAATAATTGTTCATATAAAATAATTTATATTTAGTTTAATTCAAGATATCTTTTTAGATTATTTATATAAAAACTTGATTATTTTCCCAAAATTTTATGTACTAAATTAGTCACATATTGCGATCTACTACCATCTGTATTCTCATGTTCCGAAATTTGTGGAATCAACAAAAATCTAACAGGCAAATTCGACGCCCCTGGTGACATGTATTCTAATAGTAAATCTTCTGGTCTATCAAATACATCTAATAGCTGTGTGTCATAAATAGTTTCATGTCCCAAATACGGACCTTTTACAGGCACATCATAGGTGCGTACACCTTTAGAAGATGTAATCCTGAATGTGCCACTAAAAGCACCACCTAATGGATTAAAATACAAGGCATAGGGAGTGTTTCCTTCTGTGCGTAACACATATACATTAGAAATACCATAATTACCTTTGTTTTTCACCAGCTTATTGTTACTAGTCTCATCAACACCACTAATAAAGGCATCTTCTCGATCATTTGCAATTTCAAAACTAGCTGGACCTGCCTCACTATTAAAATGCGGTTCCACCACATGGAATCGACGCATTCCTTCATAAGTACCCCGTAACTCTACTTCATCTATAGGATGAATTGGCAATAAAGGCAAGCCATACGTAACTGTTGACTTAGGTTCCATCACCGCCACAGATGCATATACTGGTTCCGTAGTAGAAAAATCGATAATACCACTGAATAAATCATCTTGCTTCATCAGTACTTTTTCCAACTCAGTAAAAATAGGTCGTACTTCCCCAGGGCGTAATACAAATTCTGTACCACTAGTATTGTGTGATAATAATGAAATAGTTCTTGATGTAGTATCCTTTTTAATTGCCTCTTCAATTTTTTTTGCCTTTAATTTCTTCGATTGTGCAAGACTCTCTTTTTGTTTTTTGATTTCTTGTTGCACTGCTTTAGAGCGAACTGGGATAGTTACGCCTTCATTAGCCCAAGCACCTAAGTCTAATGCAGTACTATTCAGTTCTTTTTTCGAAAGCTCTCGTCCCACTTTAAAATAGTCTGGGCTTGGTTTTGCATAAATAGATCGTTCTATTTCTACAAAAGCTGGAACATTCCCCTTATTTTCCAACAAAATACCTACTTTCATAGGTTCTGTTCGTTCGTTCACATGATAAAAGTAAATACGGCTATTTCCTCTCAGTGTACCTGCCGCTACAATCCCCGGCTCTTTTACATATTCTGGACTATCGGACAATAATAAAGTATCTATCTCTTTAACAGTTTTTACCTCTAAGGGTGTAAATGTATACTCATCAATATTTACCGTTCTCGGTGCTTGTCCATACGTAGTGCCTAGCCCAAGTACTGTTAAAATGCCCCCTAATAACCATTGTTTCCATTGTATTCGATTCATTAATTTCATACTACCTCTATTCTATCGTAAGCCCCTCTGGCTCCCACTGTAAGGCGAGGGCTTCTAATTTACGTAAACGATGTCCAATACCAGATTTTGTCAATTCTCGTTTGTACTTTGTTTCATACGCATCTACCAATTCTTGCAAACTACCATCCGGAAATTCTTGACGTAATATAGCTACCTCATAAAGACGAACTGGCAAGGAGTCGAGACCTTGATGTTTATCAATAATACGTATCGCATCTAATTGACGAACTGCTGCATTCACCGTTTTTTGTAAATTTGCTGTTTCACAGTTTACTTGACGATTAATGGTATTACGTACATCTTTCATAATTCGTACATTTTCAAAATTCATCAGGGCTGATTGAGCTCCCATAATTTGTAAACAGGAGGTCACCGCATCCCCTTCTTTTAAATATACTACAAACTCCTCTTTGCGCTCTACCTTTCGAGCATGCAATCGGAACATCTTTAAGACACGAATAATTTGATCTGCAAAGTTTTCCTTTGTAGTCATAAACTCTAAATGATAGTCACTTTGCGGCTTATTCACGGACCCACATCCCAAAAAAGCGCCTCGCAAAAAAGCCCTTCGTGATTCCATGTCCTTTAACCATTCATCTGGAATCATAGCATCCACAGGCCATAATTGTAACTCCTCTAGAGCAAGACGACTCTGTTCTGTAGGCTCTACCGTCAACGTATACATGTTCTTTTTGCGTAGATTTAGCCCTTTACGCACTAGCACAGAAGTAGGCAAATCATACTGTTCTTTAATAATTCCTAGCACTCGTCTAGCTACTGCATTATTGGCCGTCACCAAACGTACCCCTACGCGTCCTTGCATACCTAGTAAAATGGACCCACCCATCCGTAATAAACAAGAGGCCTCTACTTTGGATGCCCACGCATCTTCTGTTTTAAATTGGCACAATTCATTTTTTACATCTTCTGCAAATGACATAGCCTCTCCTTTACTATTTCTACTAGAAAATAGAGCCTCTAGAGGCTCTACTTTCATACTTAATGATCTTCTCGCTGTAAGTAATATTCTAAAATGTGCGGTTCAATATCCGTCTGCAAAGCATAGACAACATCCATGACCACTTTCGCTAACCGATCAGAATTGTGGACCGCTTTATCTTGACTATCTACAAGATTTGCACGAACTGTCCGAATCCCCATCGATTGCAACACGTCCATATCTACGTCTACTGGTTCTTGCCCCGCTTGTTTATAGTGTTCTAATGTGGCATCTTGGATTCTGTTATCATTCACAAGAACTGTATCGATAATTCCCACCTCACTATGTGCTTCAATAGCTTTCACATGGTCAGACACAGTATACCCATCTGTTTCACCTGGCTGCGTCATCACATTGCAAATATAAATCTTAGCCGCTTTAGAGTTAGCAATGTGATCCGCTACCTTATCAATTAATAGGTTCGGCATTACCGAAGTATATAAACTGCCCGGGCCTAAAATGATGGCATCGGCTTCATCAATAGCTTGCAAGGCAGCTCCTACAGGAGATGGTCTATGTGGCTCAGTATAGACCTTCGCAATTGGCTTACCCGCATTAGGGATATTACTTTCCCCTTCTACGATGGTACCATCCGTCAATTTAGCAATCAGTTTGATTTCTTCTGTAGATGATGGAATAACACGTCCCCGAACTCGCAAGATCTTGCTAGAGGCTTCTAAGGCTTTTTCCACATCATCTTTCAGCACTTGAGTCATTGCTGTTAAGAATAAATTCCCAAAACTATGGCCCGATAATTCTGCTCCTTTAGTAAATCGATACTGGAATAGTTCTTCCATAAGTCCTTCTTTTTCCGCTAATGCTACTAAACAGTTGCGTAAATCTCCAGGAGCAATCATTTGAAAATCTTCTCGTAACCGACCAGAAGAACCTCCATCGTCTGCTACTGTAACAATAGCGGTTAAATTCGTGGTTTTACTTTTTAGCCCTCGCAATAGCATAGACAATCCTGTACCACCACCAATCACTACGATTTTTGGTCCTTGTCCTAAGCGAATTTTTTCAAAAATATAATCACTCACACCATCTTCTGTATTAGGCAAAATCGCATTCACAATGGTCTGAATGAGCTTACGTATCCCCCACAACATAGCTACCATACCCGCCACAATACCTGCTAAACCAAGACTGGCTATGACCGTATAGTTATAGGAGCCTGTAAGATGGAATAAAAATTCTAAGAAAATATCTTCAAAGTTGCTAATCCACTGGTAGTTCATCATCATAAGGACACCCACTACCAGCCAAATCGTGCCTAAAGAAAATAGGAATAGCCACCGCTTAATATTAATGCCTGGCGCAAACCAGCGCATCCAATTATTATATTTCATAGGCTTGAGAGACGAAAGAATCGTCCCACTCCTTTCTTTATAGGTCTAATCTAGAACGTGGATTCACATCTTCTTCTACATGATTACGCATCATATCACGATGTTCCACAGAAACATTACAGCCTTTTTCTTTCAAATGTGCATATAATGCCTCTGCCATTGCTACGCTACGATGCATACCGCCTGTACAGCCTACAGCTACCACAAATTGGCTTTTTCCCTCTTGTTCATAGTTTGGCACAAGGAAATCTAGTGTAGTAAAGAAATGCTTTTTAAATTCATCAGTCACTTCAAAGGAGTGAATATACTCTTTTACCACAGGTACGCGCCCCGATTTATGACGATATTCGGGAATGTAGTATGGGTTCGGCAAAAATCGCACATCCCATACCATATCCGCATCATTAGGCATGCCAAATTTAAATCCAAAACTTACCACTGTAATAGCCATGCCATCTGTTTGTTCTTTCACGTGACTAAAAGTACGGCGCATAAATGATTTCAAGGCAGATGTTTTCATGTTTGTGGTGTCGATAATATGATCCGCCTTGCTACGTACATCCGCCAAGAGTGCCCGTTCTTGTGACAGTCCTGTACTAATACGACCTGATGGTGCCAAGGGGTGACTACGACGTGTTTCTTTATACCGGCGAATCAAAGTATCATCGCTAGCTTCCATGAACACAATTTCATAAGGCACACTCATAGCCGTCAAATCATCTAAGGCACTGTTTAAATCATCAAAAAATTCACGACTGCGGATATCTACCACTAAGGCTACTCGACTCACTTTAGTGCCTGCACTTTGACGACAAATTTCACTAAACTTAGGAATCAACACAGGAGGAATATTGTCGATACAGAAATATCCCATATCTTCCAAGACTTGCATCACTTGTGTTTTACCTGCTCCGGACATACCGGTCACAATGATTAAACGAAACCCTTCCATGAGGCCCTCCTACAAAATTTTATAATACATTCGCTTCAATCCATTTAGCGACGCCATCTTTTTCATTTGTGTCGCATACTTCTTTGGCAATTGTCTTCACATGTTCCTCTGCATTCCCTACTGCCACGGAATGACCTGTTACTTGTAACATAGAAATATCATTTTCTGAATTACCAAAGGATACCATATCTTCTAAACCGATGCCCAATCGCTCGCCCATGAAAGCCAAAGCTTCCCCTTTGGACACGTGAGGTGCCACGATTTCTAAGAAATTCACCTTGGATCGAACTAACTCAACCATGTGGCCAACTTCTTTAGAAAGTATAGCAATCACCTCTGTCATACGTTCAGGATCTTCCACCACTAATAGTTTGTTCGTTCCCTTTTGAGGGGCATAGATAGCATCTCCTACGTACACAGCCTTGGCACCTGTAATCTCTTCATAGAGACGAGAAAACTCTGTTTCACTGTGCACTAATAATTCGTCATCAATATAGGACTGAATATAGATATTATGCTCTTTCGTGATGGCTAATACTTTGCGCGCTACCTCCGGTGGTATAGCTCGTTCCCAAATGAGTTCTTTACTTTCTACACGTTGGATGACACCGCCAGAATACAGTACCATCGGTACATCACCTAAGCCTAAACGATGTGCTACCGGATATGCCGTTTGGTACATACGGCCTGTTGCAATAAGTACCTCAATTCCCTTGTCCTGTGCTTTTTTTAGCACTGCTTTTGTATAATCAGACACGGTGTTATCATCACGTAACAGCGTATCATCTAAATCTATGGCTAACAATTTCATGACATCACTCCTTCATCATATCTTTCATTATACCATATAACCACACATAACTACTGCATTACTATCACTAAGATACAAACAGTTCTATCTAACATGAAACAAAAGATGACGCAACCATAGATATTAGCCACAACTTTTAGATGAGCGCCACCACATTGGAGAAAATAAAAACACGACAGGTTACACAATCCAGTGTGGTACTAGTATGCAAACCTGTCGCAATTGTATTTCTTTATAGTTTAATGCCCTATTGATGTATTAGGAAAACAGATGATCTATGCCATCCATATCTAGAATCGTACCAATTGTAAATGGTCCAAAGATACCAAAGCGAGCACTTACTTCATCAAATCGCATTTCATTGACGATTTTTTTAAACTGAATTGGATCATCACTCATCAATGTAATACCCCATTCCCAATCATCCATACCAAAAGCACCCGTCGTAAACTCTTTGATAGTGTCCTCATATTTTTTACCAATTTGACCATGAGAACGCATCATACTACCACGACTTTGACGATCTAGCATATACCAATTATCTGTCAAATTACGTTGCTTAGCCATAGGGTAAAAACACATGCAAGCCAATCTAGGAATTTTAGGGTATAACCGGGCTTGCACTTTTGGATGGTCCTTCGGAGATTTTACATAATTGCTTACTTCAATAACAGATACGAAAGAAGATTCTGGCTGTAATACACTAAAGATTGGTAATTTTTTTAGTGTCAATTCTACTTCGTTCAACTCTTGCAAGCTTGGTTGTAAGAACCAAAACATAATATCTCCCTTATGACCATTGATTTGGTACATAGCATAGCTACTTGTATGGGCCTCATGAGCTGCTTCTAAATTTCCAATAAACGCCTTGAAAGATTGCAATGCTTCACTTTGTTGCTCACCGGACCAGCTTCTCCATTTTTCAAAATTAATGGAATAATTAGCGTGTAAGCTAAACCAACCTTCGTATGTTTCAGGTACTTTTTCTAGTCCTGTAGTATGTCCATGCATAGGTATTGCGCCTGCATGAACAGATTCTGTATGTGTATCCATAGGAACTACCTCCTTTGTTTCTTCTTTCCATACTGTTACCAATTCATAGGCTTGTTTGATGCCATCTGGCATGCCGACCCCTTTAAATGGAGTTCCAATTAATGCCAATCCTGGATAGTGTTCTTGGACATGGCCCATGAGGGTTGCCACTCGGTCTTTATGTCCCACTTCGTATTGGGGCATACTTTTTTGTAACCGTACCACTTCCATCCATTCTGGATTTCCTGTAAACTTCAATATATTTCGTATTTCTGAAAGCGCCAATTCACACAGTTCTTCTTCACTGTGCGTATCTACCGTAGAGTCTGTAGGCTTCCCTAAAAAGACGCGTAGTACCACCTTGTCTTGTGGTGTCGTTTGTGGCCACTTACTAGAAATGTAAGTACATGCCGTCAATGGTGTCTCTGTGCTGCGAGTGATGACAAAGCCTGTGCCTTGCAATGGTTTTGTAAAAGCTGACTTCGGCAAACTCATAATGACAATGGCACAAGAAGATTGTTCCATATGCCGCAAGTCTTCAAATTTTTTATCTCCCACAAAAAATTTTTCATAGGCTTTAGGTGGCGTAGTGATCACAAGACGATCGTAGGAGTCTGTACCGTTTTGTGTTTGCACTGTATAGAGCTTATCTGTGTATGATGCCTCTAGCACCTCAGTCGATGTGTGCAAAGAAACGTTCTTTGGCATTTGTTCCACAAGAGCATCTACTAATGATTCTAAACCTCCCGTTAATTGGGCAAATTGTCCTTCAGTAACCGCCCCAGATTGTTTGCGCATACCTTGCATAGCCATCATACCTTTGACCAAGTTTCCATGCTTTTGTTCTAATTGACGAAATTCTGGAAAGGTTCCCAGTAAACTTAAGCGTTTTAAGTCTCCACCGTAGATACCTGATAAGAGAGGTTCAATTAATAAATTGACTAGTTCGTCCCCTAAATGATACCGAAAAAAGGCATCGATACTCATATCCTCGTTTCCTGGATATGGTTTCTTAAAAATATCTAATCCAGCTCGTAATTTACCAGACCAACTCAATAAGCTAGACATAGCAAAAGGAAGAAATTCTGTAGGGATGCCAATGATGGATCCTCCAGGGATAGGCTTCATTTGACCTTGATGATAAATATAGGATTCTCCCGTAGCATTACGTACCAAGGTATCACCTAATCCCAATTCCTGTACCAAATCTGTCATAGATGTTTTTCTGGCTAAATACGAATCAGGCCCCACTTCTACCACATAGCCATCGCGACGTTTTGTTTGTACCTTTCCACCCCAACGATTCGAAGATTCTAGGACATGAATGTCCCAGTTAGGAAATGCTTTGCCCATATAATACGCTGCAGATAAGCCCGTTAGACCACCACCAATAATTGCTACTTTCATATTATCCCTCCTTCAAGAGAGCTGTTAATACACCATGCGCCATGGCTTTCACAAAGAGAGTGTCACGATCTGGCATAGGCACTCGCACATAAGATATACCTAAGTGATCACATTGTTCACGACGTTCCACATCTAAATCATAAGATACTTCCATATGAGTGCAAGTAAAGCCGATAGGCATATATACCACATGGGTATGCCCTTCTGCGCCCGCTTGTTCCGTAACCATTTCTACCGTAGGTGTTAGCCATTCCCCACGAGTGCCTGCACTTTGCCAAGCTAGGGTAGCATTGGGCAACACCAATTGATCTGCTATAGATTGCATCACCCGTTGTAAGCTATGCACATATCCATCATAGGAAATTCCTTGCATCAGTGGCACACTATGGCCAGTAAAGACATACAGCGGTTTCGCCGTAATAGGCAATGTACGCATAGTCTTCTGTACTCGGTCTGTCCAAGATTGCACTAATGTCGGTATATCTGCCCAATGTTGTACTACCTTCCATCGGTCATTCATAAACGGTTTCAGTGGCTCTAGATAGGATGCATTTAATATGTCTGTTCCATAAGGATTCATCATAAGTACCACTACTGTATCATAGTGGCCCAATTCCTTCGCTACATCCCCGATGAGTGGTTCTATATATTTATGTGCTTGTACCACCGTTACCTTTGCAAAGGGCAGTTCGTTTTGTAACTCTTCTTGTAACCGCTCTACTTGCCATGCGGTAGACTCCATTAACTGAGATTGTCCACCAATGCGTTCATACTTATGTCGCAATCCTTGTAATTCTTTGTCACTTGGCCCGTGACCTCTCCGTATGCGGGTATAATATGTTTTCACATCTTCTAAGGAGCGGGGAGAGCCATAATCTAATACCAATACACAAACTTGTTGTATCTCTTTATCCTCTGTCATGTACATACTCCACTATGTTTCGCAATACTTTAGGATTCGCATCTGGCACAACACCGTGGCCTAAATTAAAAATATGCTTTCCATGAGCAGCACCTTCTGCCAAAATACGATCAATTTCACCTTGAATTGTCTTCCAATCTGCAAATAAATAGGCAGGGTCCAAATTCCCTTGTAATGTTTGCTTGATGCCCATCGCACTTGCTTCTGCAATGGAGCATCTCCAATCGCAACCGATTACATCTAATGGTAATTCTTTCCACACTGGGAATAAATGCTTAGTACCTACGCCGAACATAGTGATAGGAATATGAGGATATCGTTCTTTAATAGTCCCAATAATATGTTTCATATACGGAAATACACCATTTTCATATTGTTCCATGGAAAGGGCTCCAATCCATGAATCAAAAATTTGAATTGCATTCACACCCGCCTGAATTTGACCTTCCATATAAGTAATGGACATAGCAGTCAATCGCTCCATCAAAGCATGCCAAATCTCAGGCGTTGCCACTAAACATTGACGAGTTTTCTGGTAATTCTTAGAAGGGCCACCTTCAATCATATAGCTAGCCAATGTGAAAGGAGCTCCTGCAAAGCCAATTAAGGGAACTGTGAGCATTTCTTTCGTCAACATTTGGATCGTTTTCACCATAAAGTCCAATGATTCTTCTACTACAATATCCCGTAGCTTTTCCACATCATCTTTGGACCGAATAGGATTGGAAATCACTGGCCCTATACCAGATTTTATGTTCACATCTACGCCCATAGGCACCAAAGGCGTCATAATATCCTTGTACAAAATAGCCGCATCCACATCATACTCATGAACGGGAAGAGCTGTTACTTTTGCACATAATTCCGGTTGATGAGTAATCTCAAATAGGCTATATCGCTCTTTAATCTTGCGATACGCCGCTTGACTTCGTCCCGCTTGACGCATAAACCAAACTGGTCTACGGGACACCGACTCACCTGCAATCATTTGCAAATAATCCTGTCGTTTTTCCATATATAATTACACCTTACCTTTTATCAAACCAAACTTGGATTCTATATTCTATTGTAGCATATGGCGCATGTATTTACCTATATATTCTGTCACTTCTAAATGACTATATATTGATTTATATCTATAAGTTCTGCCCCTAACATATGAGCAATTTCTTTGGCGCGGTTCATGCGAACAAAACTGGTATCTGTATCGATGACCGTCGTTTGTATTCCCTGATTCGCAAGCCATCTACCGATGTCGTCTAGTCCCTGCAGTGCTTGTGAGGTGACCTTCCCATCTGTAATAATTACGACCTTTGCCTGTACATGCCCCATTTGAGACATGTCATTGCCTATCTGTTTGACCGCTTCCTCAATACCTTTTACAAAGGGCGTTCTGCCCCCAATACGAGCTTCTCCCAATGCTTTGGGGATGGTCTCAATTCGCTGTGTCAGCGGCACCACACATTGCGCCCCATGCTTTTGAAAGGTGATGAGCGATACATACTGTCGTTTTACATACATCATCTGTACCAATTGCGAAAGTAACTTCTCTGCCCCCTGTAATCGTTGTCTCTGCCCCATAGATCCACTTGTATCAACTACTAAATAGATGGCTTCTTTTGGTATTTCCTGATACATAGCATATCTGATATCTTCTATAGTTAGCCGAATCGGTACTTTCCGACTGCGTACAATCCCTTGTACTATCGTTGGTATCCATGCAATGGTTCTCCCCATAGTTCCTTGACGATGTACCTTAGGGCCTCGACCGTCATCACTGATGTCTATGTGTTTCTTTGCCAGCCCAGATTGCAACATCCCATATAAATGTAACACCTGCGTTTCCACTGCTTCTGAAAGTGCAAAGGACTCCTCTACCTTATCTCTATGGGATGTACTGAGACCTTCTTTATCTGTATCATTTCCCAGTGGTCCATCTAACTCCATATAGCCAGAACCATTTTCTTTCTCTGCCTGATTTGTATCTTGATTAATGTCCTCTTCTACTTCTTTTTGCATCTCATAAGATCTATCACCATCTGATCTCATTCCCTGAGGACTTCTTTCCTCTTGCCCATCCTGCAACTGGCCATTGCCAGCCTTCTGCGGAGAACTGTTCTCTTCCCCTCGGTTTGAACTGGTCCCTTTTCTTTCCTCTTGTTCCCTTCTTGTCTCATCGGATGGACTTCGGCCAGATGAATCCTGTGCCTCTCCCTCTTGCTGTGTCCGAGGGCTCACTAGGTTCTTCATTTTCTGTGGTAATGTCCATGGAAGTACTGTTTCTACATCAGCTGGCTCCACAAATTGATGGCCTTTTTCTCTAGCTAGACCTATGGCCGCTTTTAGTAAAATATATTCCATGCCCATAAAGGAAATGTTGAATCTCTCTACTAAACTGGAAATATATGTATATATGCTATCATGCACGTTTGGGATTCCAGGTGCATCCATTAATTTCCCCTTAGAACAAATCGACTCTTCTCCATGAGTTCCATATACATCTACTGATATTCCCTCCCTGTGGTAACTTTCACAAGTCGTACCGTTCTCATATATATCTGCATGGTCTCTATCTGCTAGGATCCGCACTCTAGTATCCACATCCGGTGATTCTATGGGTATCCACAAATCCATATCATAGACCCATTCTGAAAGCCCTTCTGCTCCCGTATAGGTCCCAATGATTTGTAGCGGCCTTCCCTCTTCGTACCGACGATTTTGCTCGTAAAGAATCCGTAACCACATGGACCGGTCAAAGTGATCCAATCCTTCGCAGATAAGCAAGTCATACACGTCCCAAGGATGTGCTTGTTTTACAATTTGAGCTGTTTCTAAGGTCCTTTGTATATCCACTGCTTCCTGCATAGCACTCACATCTGTGTGGGATGTAATCGTCGTATAGGTTCGGCCCCTATCAAGCAATGCTTGTAACAGAGCATAAGTTTTTCCCGTTCCCACTTCACCTGAAATCAGTAATGTCCGCAACAAAGGTTCTTGCAAAAAGAGGTGAATGCCTGTATTCAGTTGTACGCTCATACCATTCACCTCCTTTAACAAAATCTTTGATGATTCTACTACTTCTGTATCCCTTCATAGGTAGCCCATAGATTGTCCAGCATAGTTTCATCAAATTCACGTTGCTCAAAAGGTTTCCGCTTCATCCGATGAGATACCACAAGCGGTGTCAACTGTTTCAGATGATCCGTGGTCACATGGGGCTCCCCTTGTAAGGCCGCCAAAGCACGGCTACTATTGAGCAAGGTAATATCTGAACGATGTCCCTCTACGCCTAGGGTAATAGATATATTGGCAATCAATTCTAATAGATTTGCATCTACCCCAATGGTAGGCAACGCTTTACGCGCTGTTTCAATGGTTTTACGCAACGCTTCATCGTCCTTCCTGTAGGACTCAATAAATGCTTGTGGAGTATCTTCAAAAGCCAATCGACGACGCAATACTTCCATCCGCAATGCTACATCTGTTTCTGCTTTCACAGTCACCGATAGACCAAAGCGATCCAACAATTGCGGACGAATAGCCCCCTCTTCGGGGTTCATGGTGCCCACCAAAATAAATCGTGATGGATGACTATGGCTAATGCCCTCACGTTCAACCCGATTCACACCCATCGCCGCCACATCTAGCAATGTATCCACTAAGTAGTCCTCTAGTAAATTGACTTCATCCACATAGAGAATATTTTCGTGAGCCTCAAATAAAATGCCTGGAGAAAACTTTTGCTTCCCCTCTTGCAGCATCCGCTCAATATCCAAGGTTCCCACCAATCTGTCTTCCGTGCAATGCAATGGAAGGTCAACCACTTTCATCGGTGTGCCATCACGATGCATAGGCAGCACCTTGGCTAAGCCTCGTACCGCCGTCGATTTTGCCGTTCCCTTATCACCCTGTATCAACACACCACCTACCCGTGGGTCTACCGCATTGAGGAGTAAGGCCATTTTCATTTGATCTTGTCCTACTAAGGCTGTAAAAGGATATATAGTACTCATGTTAGTCTCCTTACGTTTCATCATAATACCCCTCTAGGTCCTCTTCTAAGGACATTGCCACATCACGCAATCCTTCTCTGCGTTCCTCACTGGCCTTCCAAAGTCCTCGTTGTTCTGCTTCTAATAAAGTATGACAAATGGCCCCTAATGCCCAAGGGTTGGCTTGGCGCATCCAGTCCTGTACATCCTGATTCATGACATATTCGTCTGTATAGGCATCATACATCCAATCTTGAATCATATCACTAGTGGCATCCCATTCATAGGTATGTTGCACATAGGATGCCATATCAGCTGCTCCCTTGTAACCGTGTTTCATCATGCCCTCTATAAAAATAGGGTTCATTGGTTCACTACGGAACTGACGCTGAATTTCATCTTCTAAGGACCGCACCAAAATATCTTTGCGGTACGTGGTATCTCCTATAAATGATTTCGGCTTAGTACCTTTCACCGCCTCCACAGCAGCGATCATCCCACCATGATAGGCATTGAAATCATCTGTACTTAACAAACTCACCTCTCGGTTATCTTCATTTTTCACAGTCACTTCGATGGAACCTAATCGCTTGCGAAACTGTTGATGGCTTGGAATAATTTCCCCTTGCTCATCATATCCATAGCCACCCCAGGTGACATAGGCATTGGCTAAATCTTCACGAGTAGACCAGTTGCTTTGTTCTAGAATTTGATTCACTCCTGCCCCATAGGCACCTGGTGCATCCCCAAAGACACGAATTGTAGCTGCTTTGATAGCTTCTTCATAGTCCATACCGTCTTCTACTAATGCAGCTGTATCCAGATCTATATGTTTTTTTACGTAATTCACACTATGATCTTCATCAAGGGCGTTTATCATTTGCACCGCTTTTGCAATCCACATGACACCAGAAGGCATCATATCTCGGAATAGTCCACTAATACGGCTTGTTACATCGATGCGTGGTCGCCCTAATTCCTCGAGAGGTATAACTTCTAAATCGGACATACGACTTCCTATATAAACTGGTCGTACACCCAATAAATAGAATACTTCACCAATACATTGTCCATGCGAGCGTTGCGTGTTGTCTGCCCACAAGACAATACCAATTTCCTCTGGATATCGCTGTTCTTCTCGAATATATTCATTGAGCAATGCATCGCCTAGTTCACAACCGATGGCATAGGCAGGCACGGTCGGCAAGGTCCGTTCATCAACGCCATAAAAATTGCGCCCCATCGGTAGCACATCGATACCACCATTAGTAACAGCGCCACCGATGTTAGGTGGAATATAGTTTCCTTCTAAACCTCGTAACAATTGGCACATTTCTTCTGTGGTTTGGCGCAACCCTGCGAGGTAGGTCTCACACAGCGTTTCTTTCTGTGCATCGTCTGGCACACTATGCATGTCTATGAAAGTATCTATATACCCGTCCTCTTCCTCTGTGGTTGGATTTTGCCCTAAAATATGCAAGCCACAACGAATATGACGATTTTGGATGTCCATCAAATAATTATGAATATCCCCTAATAGTTCTTCTGCCTCGTCTACATGAATGGAGTCAGCTAAGGCACGCCACTCTTCTTCACTGACAGTTCTATCTACCACAAAGTGTACCTGCCCGCCCTCTTGGTACCAGTCGAAGGCTTCGCACAAGTGCTCTAAATGACACTCTTTCACGGATGATAATATATACCCTAGTACCACTTGCTCTTGGTTTGTTTCCTGCGCTTTCATATGGTCATATTCGTCCAAATATCGTTCTAGCGTTTCATAGTCACCATACAGACCAGACCGCTTCATAGGTGGTGACAAATAGCTAAGTAAAACAGCATGGCTACGCCGTTTTGCTTGGATACCTTCACCGACAATAGTCGTCCAATACGGGTATAGATTCGGAATATCCTCAATCCCTAATTGGGGATAACAATATTCGCTTAAGGCGGTACCCTTACCAGGTAGCCATTCTAAATTGCCATGTGTCCCCATATGAATCGCCACATCGGCTTGAAATACAGTACGCACCCAATGATATACTCCCTCATAGTGATGCGTAGGCGGAATGTCCGGCGAATGGTACAAAGCATCTGGATTATCACTAAATCCACGTGGCGGTTGTACTAATACCCACACATTGCCAAAGGCCACACCGGGAATAATAAGCTCATCCTCTTCTACAAATATCTCCCCTATGGGCTGTCCCCAATATTGTAGTAGTGATTCTTGGGTAGCACTATCTAGCTTTGAAAACCACGTCGTATACACTTCTTTCGGTAGTTTCGGGGCTTTCTCTACGGCTGAATCGGTCAAGCACTCTACATCATTCGTAGCATGTTTGGTCAACATTATCATTAGATCTTCACTCGTTTGAGGGATACCATCCACTGTATATCCATTCTGTTGTAATTCTTGCAACAACCGTAGTACAGATTCTGGCGTGTCTAGCCCACAGGCATTGCCAATATGTGAATTTTTGGGAGGATAATTATGAAGGAATAGAGCAACCTTTACTTCTGACCTATGTTTCTGTTGCAATGCAATCCATCGTTTGGCTTGGTCTACTAACTTTTGAATCCCCTTAGGATATGATTTGAAATAGTAGCCTCTTTCCTCTGAGTACGTTCTGGTCCCTACAATATGACCGTTTAAAATGCCATCTATTTCCGGCAATGACAAGGAAAAGGATATATCCATAGGCTCTAGCCCTTGTGAACGTGTTTGCCAGCTTTCAAGAGTAGTATAGGTAACAAAGCCCTGCAAGATAGGGATCCCTAAATCCGTCAGTTCATCACGACTCGCCCCCTGCAAGCCAATGATGGAGAACTTACATGTATTAATGATGAGAGATATTGTCTCTTTCACTTGATGATCAAACAACATGTGCCAACAATCGTACCACCGTAATTGCCCACCAGATTTACTGCTATATTGACCAAATACTAATACCGGGGATAATCCTTGTTCTAATACACGATCATACAGTGCATAGGGATAGTCTAATTGACCTTGCACCCATTCATCTCGATAAAAGAAAATACCTACCACTGGACCGCCATGATCATAGTCCTTACGATATTCCTCATAGGATGGATACACTTCCCCTTGTCTGCCTAAAATACCTTGGTATGGTAGTTCTTTCACCGGTTCTACTGGCCCTGTATAACCTTGTAAGGATAGCATATATTGGCACAGTCCATAAAAGTTTTCTGTTCCACCTTGGTGCAAATAAGCCTTAATTTGATCAATGTCCTCATCTGCAATACCATATCGCTGTACATCCGACGCTGAATCATGGAATAGTAATACATAAGGAACTTGTTTCTGTGTAATATATTTGTGAATCCCTTTTACCAAAGGAGTATCTAAGGTACTTCCTACATGAGTAAATAGTACTATATCCGTACCATCAATCTCCCTCTGAACATCTTCTAACTCTATATTTTCAGATGACAGAAAGACTATGCCCAAGGACATAGTCTCATCTGTATACTTCTGTTCTATTTCTTTAGCCCATTGCCAATGCTTCGTCATAGACGTAATGAGTAATATAGAATATTTCATATCGTACTCACCACAATACGTAATGCCTTCCCTTTCATCATTACTGCCTCCTAACTGTAGCACTTAGCTACTAACCGCTTGTGTCCACATGCCCATTGTAGAACACAGTCTGTTACCTTTTTAAGTAAAGGATTTGACTATACAATTGCTCATACACATTCATTGCGTGAAAGAATATACTTTTAGTTTATCATACTATAGGTTTCATGTGATAGTAAAATAAATTTTATTTAATAACTATCATAGTGTAACAAAAAAGCACCACCACAAAGGAAGGTGCTTTTCTATCCACTCACTATGGTGATCGTTATTCCTTTACAGATAGCATTTCTCTAAGAGCCTCGTATCCATAGGTCACCATTGGTATATCTTGTATTAAATTTTGTTCTGTTATGTCCTCTTCCGACTCCATTACGACACAGATGTCATTAGCCCCCGCTAGTCGTAGTAGGCGAACACTTTCACCAATCTGAGACGCATCTAATGCATCATTCATAACCACAACGCCTACTACATTGCGATTAAAAGCTCCTGCCGTAGCTGGTGGATAGGGATTGAATGGTTCCCCTAAGCGGTAGCCCAGTACCACGGTATCCACATCGTATGATGACACTAAAAGAGCAGAAAAATACCAAGGATTTTCAATGTACTCTCCGGGAGTTAGCACACAATTGCCTTCACGATACACCGCCATTGGCCGTGGCAACGTCTTCTTTCCGCCTAAAAGACATTGTACCACAGTTTCCACATGACTATAGGTGCTACCAACCCACAAAGTACTACGCAAGGTATCCACGGTTAGCTCCTTGTAAGAGGAACTACGCTAAACTGTAGCAATTCCGAGAATCCCTGTAATACACTAGAGAGTGATACCTCTACGCTTGAAACATCTCCTGATATTAACACAGCCCCTGAAAATCGATCGATAAATTCGATATGTACATTGGCTGCTTTAGAGGCCATATCTCCTGCAATGATAGCCGCTTCCCCTGGGGTAATCGTCAAAATACCTACAGCACTACGACCTTCGCTATCTAGACCTAGTTTACTGTATAAGTCCCTTTTTGGATTCGCTAATACATGAGCTAATGTGACTTGTTTTCCTGGTACTGACTCTTGAATGATACGTTGTTTATCTAGCATAGGATATAACCTCCTTTCCAATTATAAATGTAAAGCTACATGTAGCCAGTTAAATGCACCCACTGCTAATAGTGCCCCAATCGTTGGTCCTACAATTGGTACCCAAGCATAACCCATATTCGCAGTTCCTTTGTTAGGAAGTGGTAAAATCGCATAGGCCAAACGTGGAGTAAAGTCACGAGCAGGATTCAATGCAAAGCCTGTAGTTCCACCAAAAGAGAAACCGATACTTGCTACAAGGAAACCAATAATAAGTGGTGCTAAACCATCGGCCATAGGTCCCAAGAAAAGTACACAAAAGATGAATAAAAAAGTAGCAATCACTTCAGATAGTAAGTTCCAAACTCGTTCATCACAAGCTGGACCTGTAGCAAAAATACCTACACAGTTTCCTTCATCTGGACCAGTAATCTTGAAGTGAGGATAGTAATGTAGCATCGTAATGCCTGCGCCTACAAAGCCACCTAATAATTGAGCGATAACGGCTCCCAATACTAACTCAGGAGGGAATAATCCACCTGCTGCAAAAGCAATCGTTAATGCTGGGTTCAAGTGTCCTACGCCACCTAAGTGAACGGCCACATAGACTGCAAATGTAACTGCAAATCCCCAACCAAACATCAATCCAATCCAGTTTGTTTTAATAGCGCTTGTGATTGTATTTTTAAGTAATAATCCAGCGTTACAACTACTACCGAAAGCCATTAAAATAGCTGTTCCGATAAATTCACTAACATACACTTGTGTAGCATCCATATGTGTTACCTCATATAATACATGTTAATATACGTGTTAAATCTTCTTTTGTGGCCGCGTATGGATTCCCTGGGTAGGTACGATCCACCATAGCCTGTTGCACTAATGTAGGAAAGGAATCCTTAAAGGAAACTTCATCAATACCAAACTCTTTCATTGTTATAATGCAACCCACTCGACGTGCTAAAGATTGTGCACATCGTACTAAAGCAGCAATTTGTGCACTTTCATCATCAGATTCGGTGGTTAAGGAGAGTTTTTGTGCAATCGAAATGTATTTTAATTTAGCCTCATTAGAGTTGGCTGCATTATACATAATGACATAGGGCAATAGCATCGCATTGGCTAATCCATGCGGCACATGGAATTGACCGCCCAATTGATGTGCTAAGGCATGGGTAATGCCTAGACCAGCTTGATTGAAAGCTAGCCCTGCCATGCAGGATGCTTCATGCATCGCTGCTCGTGCTACTTCGTCAGTTCCACGCTCTACACATGTTGGTAAATTCTTAATAACTAATTCTATTGCTTTTTCAGCTAATGCATCGGTAAAATGATTGGCCTCTGTAGCCACCAAGGCTTCCATGGCATGTACAAGTACATCCATGCCGCTATAAGCGGTTACTTTTGGCGGTGCCGATTTCACAAAGAATGTTGTTAAAATCGCTTCATCTGGCAATAAGCTGTCATCTGCCAACGGATACTTTATACCTGTTTTAGTATCTGTAATAACAGCAAAGGATGTCACTTCAGATCCAGTTCCGCTAGTTGTTGGTATGGCAATAAATTTTTTAACGCAGATGCCATAAATTGTTTTACAGAAATAGTTAATACCTTTCGCTGTATCAATGGCAGATCCTCCGCCAATGACGATCAGTACTGTGGCTTTTTCTTTCTGTAATACCTCTACCCCTTTGACAATGGAATCAATAGGTGGATCTGGTACTACATTAGAATATACAACATAGGTATTGCTTGTATTCACCAAGTCAATCACTGTCTGTAATGCTGGTGTTCCTTCTAAAAATGGGTCACAGATGATAAAAATACGTTCTCCTTCTAATAAGCGAAGTCTTTCTAAAGCATCTGTTTTAGTACCATTGGCAGAGTGTTCTGTTTGTCCTGTAAAAATTTGCGTTTTAAATGACCATGATTCCATGATTACGCCCCTTGTATATATGACTGAAAAGCTCGTAGCCCTGCATTCACTATGAGCACATCTTCTTTTACAGTGCCGCCACTAATACCTAGACCACCGATTAGATGATTCTCTAACATTAGTGGCTCACCACCGCCAAATAAGACTATGGGTCTTTTGACCATCGTCTCAATACCATAAAGAGGAGTCCCTGGCTGCACTACGGCTCCTAACTTTTCTGTTCCGCACCGAAAAGCTACTGCTGTATAGGCCTTATTAGGGGCTAGTTCTATGCTTACACCAAGAGCTCGTTCCATACGCCGTTGATACACTAACGATCCGCTCGCATCCACAATAGCAATCACAACAGGAATTCCCAATCGTTTCGCCTCTTGTTCGCAAGCTTCAACGACAGTATCTACCACAGATTCAACGGTAATTCCTGTATATCTAGACCACTGTGCTGCTCGTCCAATGGGGGCAATTCCCTCTTGTGTAGTGGATGGCACGCGCTCTATGTTTGCAATAATATTTCGGACTGAATCATAAATATCCATGTCCATCCTCCTTACTAAAGGCTATTCTACTATTTAGTCAACAATGTTTCTACATCGTGATGTGGGCGAGGAATTACGTGAGTAGATACAACTTGGCCTACGTTACCAGCTGCTACTGCACCCGCCTCTACGGCTGCTTTAACAGCACCAACATCACCACGAACCATCACAGTTACTAAACCAGAACCAATTTTTTCATAGCCAGTTAATTCTACATTGGATGCTTTCACCATTGCATCTGCTGCTTCAATAGCTGCTACTAAACCTTTTGTTTCTACCATACCTAATGCGTTATTCATGATAAACCTCCTTATTTTTTAGAACTACTTTTCTTTTTAGCTTTAGTCGTTTTAGCTGATTTTTTAGCACCTGTAGCTTTCGGTGCTACTTCTGTTGTTGATGGTGTAGATTCTTCACCAATCACAATATTTGTCAGTTCAGCAATGGCTTCAGCCATTACTGTATCTGTTTCTTGTACTGTTTTTTCCGGCTCTGCCCCGACAGTTTCCACCACAGTTTCCACCACAGGTTCTGCTATAGGTTCTTCTTTCACAGCTGCCGGTTCTTCTTGTAAGAAGACATCGATAACAGTTTGCGATACTCTTGGAATCACTTTAGAGCTTACAAAACAACCCATCTCTTTTGCCACCATAGCGCCTGCTTCAACAGCTGATTGCACAGCTCCCACATCGCCTACTACTTCCACAGTAAACCAACCAAAACCATTAGCTTTGTCAATATTTACTACGTGCACATTAGATGCTTTTACCATTACATCGGACATGGTAACTGCGCCTAACAAGCCTTTTACTTCTAATAGTCCTAACGATTGATTCATATAAGCCTCACTTATCTTAAGCTAAATGCTTCACTTAATACACAACGACGAATGCGACAGAACGATCTTGCACATGTAATACCTTCTCCTGTTGGGCCTGCAATGGTAAAGGTAGTATGCCCTTCACCACCTACACCAATACCTGCATAGGATGGAGCATTTTTTACGAAAATTGTAGTTTCTAACAATCTCGCCATTTTAGATAATTTTTCTAAATTTTGAGAGTGCATCATCGCTGTGTGACGATTTCCCAATTCTGCGCGGTATGCACATTCTATAGCAATATCTACATTTGGAACCGCTACGATTGGTAAAATTGGCATCATCATTTCTTCTGTTACTAGGTGATGATGTTCTGATGTACGAGCAATGATTAATCGAATACTGTCATCTACCACAATGCCTACTAATGCTAATAAATCTTTTGCAGATTTACCTACAAAATCTGGATTTGGTTTACCATCTTTTTTAGTTACTTTTTCAACTAATGTATCTAGAATAGACATATCAGTAATTTCATAAGCACCATTCTTTTTCATATGGTATACCAATTGATCTGCCACAGATTCCACAACAAATACTTCTTTTTCAGCAATACATGGAACGTTATTATCAAAACTTGCACCACTGACGATATCTTTGGCTGCTTGTTCAATATGTGCTGTTTCATCTACGACTACTGGAGGGTTACCAGCGCCGGCGCCAATCGCTTTTTTACCAGAGGATAAGACTTGGTTTACAATTCCAGGTCCACCTGTAGCAACTAACAATCTTACTTTTGGATGACTCATCATGCATTGTGTACTTTCAATCGATGGTTCACGCACCATCGTTACCAAGTTGTTCGGAGCACCTGCCGCTTCTAGTGCTTTATTAATCATTTGCACTAAAATAGTAGATACTTTTTTAGCTCTTGGATGTGGGCTAAATACCACCGTATTACCGCCAACAATCATGGAGATAGAATTATTGATAATTGTTTCTGTTGGATTTGTTGTTGGTGTTATGGCACCAATCACGCCAAATGGACAAAATTCTTCAATTGTCAATCCATCATGACCAGTCATAGCACGCGTTTCCAACACTTCTTTACCTGGTGTTTTCACAGCAGCTACTCGGTTTTTAATCAATTTATCACTATATCTACCAATGCCTGTTTCTTCAACTGCCATGAGTGAAATCATTTCTAAATGATCTTTTTGTAACACAGTTTCACGGATGGCATCCACAAATGCATTACGATCTTGTAATGAAAAAGCTAACAACTCTCTTTGTGCCACTTCACTCGCATCAATCGCAGCCTCCATGGTATCAAACACGCCATATTCATAACGAGTTGTTTCCATACCTACGCCTTCTTGTTGTAAATCTTTCACTACTTGTTTCACTATACTTTCAATCATTTCTAAGTTCATTCGTATCTCCTCTATGATTTCGATACAATTCCAATATCATTGTTTTTAATCCGTCCTGCATTCGCTTCATCTACATCGATATGCATTTCTAAAGCAAACTTCGGCGATACTCGAATAATTACATTGGAAAATGTCAGCTCGCGTTCTCCATGTACAGTCACTGTCACTCGCTCTTTATCGATCACGCCCATACGTTTTGCATCATCAGGATGCATATGGATATGTCGATGCGCTACGATCACACCTTGAGAAATCGTTAATTTCCCTTTCGGTCCTAGTAACGTTATACCTGGAGTTTCCCGTAAATCACCAGATTCACGTATCACGCCTGGTACTCCCAACGTAAATGAATCTGTTAGAGAGATTTCCACTTGTGTATCATTCCTAAAAGGTCCCAAAATACGTACTTTTTCAATACTGCCTTTCGGTCCTACTAGAGTTACTGTTTCATTTGCAGCATATTGTCCTGGTTGTTTCAAGTCTACTTTTTTTGTCAGTTCATCTTGTCCAAATAAAACGGTATATGCTTCTTTTGACACATGAACATGACGATTTGAAACACCAATTGGTACGCTACATCTATTTAATTCTTGTAACTTTGCTATGACGCGCTCCGTTACTAAATGTAAATACTCAGATTGTTTCATAGGTTTCCACCAATCCATTAATGACTTGATCTCGATATTGTGAGATTGTTTTATGTTCATGTTTTTTGAAAATTTTACAAAAATAGCTCACATCACTATATCCCAATATGTTAGCAATATAGGATCCGCTCTTTTCCGTTCCAAGTATATATTCCTTCGCTAAATTTATTTTTTTCTTGTGTATATACTGCATAATTGTCATATTTAACTTATGTTTGAATATACGACTAATGTAGCCTTGGCTTACATTACAAGAAACAACTATATCTTTTAAAGAAATATCTTCTTGTATATGTGTATGAATATAGTAGAGAACAGTATGTAAAATTTCTTGTTTCCCTTGATATAGTTTCATAAACAGGAAATCAACAATTTTAAATGTCCATATACCGAGTCCTTCTGCGTATTTTGTATGTACAGGTTCCAACTGTATCTTTGACACCATCGTATGTAACTTCAATACATGCGTGTCTAAGACCTTGTGTTGTACCTGGTCTACCAGTTCATATAGTTCACTGGCAATTGACTGGCTATCACTATGTTCATATGTATACTGACATACTTGGTATAATCTGTCATAGGCTACCTCAAAATCACCTTGCTGAAAACCTTGTACAATTCCGTCCAACAGATCTAGGGATTTCCCTGTGACCTCTTTTTCTTTAATCATCCCCTTTGCTGGAATCCATTTATAAAAATCATCCCAGCTAAAAGGTTTATATAAATATCCAATTCCGGAATATTTCATAGTCATTTGGTTAACAGCTTGCGTTTCTTTATTCAACATCATCACAATCCGGCAGGTTGGATAGGTGTAATACATATGTCGAATAATGTCACCTGCTTTTTGATGGCTAATATCCATTGCTATATAAGCGACAGAAATTATTTCTTCCTTCGGTAAGGAAAGTACTTCTTGATATGTACTAATGCAGATGACCTCCGCTTGCATATGGAGTGCAATTCGTTTTTGTAGTGCTTTCATATGCAACTTATCGGTATCTACCAAAAGTATCTTCATCACAAAATACCTCCTTGTCTTATTCTACTGGATAGGATAGCATCACCTGTATCCCATCCTTTGGCAATGGATAACAATGTACTTTAGCAGAATTGCCATGGTATTCTATAAACGTTTGGTGTAATTTTAAAATAGCTTGACTTGTCGTAGATAAGGTTGACTCTATGGTATCTCCATGTATTAACCGCGTCACATCTTGTAGTAATTTGTGTAGTACAAGTACTTCATCAGATTGAATCTGCAATGTATCATCCTCTATAACAATACATACTTGATCACCTTGGAGCTCTGCATGTAGTTTCATAGAAATCTTTGCATGCCCCTCTTGTTGTGCTCTTTCTACCACTTGATATACATATTGCCATACACTATAGGATGGTAACATGTAGTGCCACAGGCTCTCATCTACATCCATATGCCAGCCTATATGGCAATCTTCACGATAGTTTAAGAGAGCTACTGTAGATTCGATGCGCGAACATTCCTCTTTAATACTTGTTTCAAATAGACTATCATGATGAAGTGCTAATACATGAATATAATCCAGAATCGCTGCTTCCGTTTTTTCTGCTTCTTCTACTACAGATAAGCTATCTACTACGCTAAGCAATTTACAGTTACGTACCATATCTACATAGCGCTTATACTTTTCTAGCTCACTTTGTAAGCAGCAAATCTTATCTTCTGCTTCTAATACTTCTTTTTCTAATGCTTCTATACGATTTAAATTCTTTTGTTTATTTCTATTCGATACAATTTCATGATTTGTAAGTTGATTAATAATAAACTCCACTAGTTTTGCAATGGAAAGCACTTCATTATAGCTATATCGCTTAATATCTGCTAACTCTTCCGGATTCGTAGTTTCGATATCTTGATTCACTAATTGTGCTCCACCAGGTACCATATTTTTACTCAACCGGACTATTGTATCTGGTACATCATCACATAGAATCTGTCCTCCAATAAATCCGCCTAAATAATGACCATCCACGATAATCGGTATAGCAATTTCTAAAAGTCCGCAAGGACAAATATAAATGCTCACCTCTTTATTAGTGGCAGCAATAATCGCACCTGATGCATCGGATAACTTACACAATAATGACGATGTAGGGTTATCTCTTATTTTCTTACAATAGTTGCAAAACCGTGTTGCTTCTGTTAATACATCACCTTTATAATCTACTGTCACAAAAGCTATTCCTGTCACGTTGGCAACCGCTTCTTGGATCCCTTCCAATAAATCATGACCTATGACAGTCATAATATCCAGTCCTGATTCTTCGTTTCGATTGTCTTCCAAAGTATTTCGTGGCATTCCTTTTTATTACCTTTCCTATACAATACGTAAAATATCTCTACTTATAGTATACGACAGTAATTGCAAAAACCATGTCAAAAAGTATGATTTTTGTCATGAAATTTAATCATAGTTATTATGTATAAGAACATAGCGTTTCTACATACACACATCTTCTGCGACGGACTAAATCTTTCGCCGTTATGGCTCCTTCACCAGTGACATTGGCAATCGTGAAAGATGTGGCTCCTACGCCACAGATACCAATTCCATCTAAGGAACATCCATTTTTGACAAAGATTGTAGTTCGGAAAGCTTTTGCTGCTTGCCGTAAACGCTCCGTATCGCGAGAATGAATGCCTGCTGTATGGTGATAACCTTGTTCTGCATCAACAGCAATTTGTAGGGCACTTTCAAAATTACTAGCTTTCACCACTGTAATCAATGGAGCTAATATTTCCTGTGTCACAAATGGATGGATTTTAACTGTTTCTACAGCAATCAAATCATAGGAACGATCCGTATGAATTCCTGCATCTTTTAAAATCTCATCTGCCGATTTACCGCCATATTGACGATTTACTTCCATATCTTCAGTCAAGAGAATTTTTGATAATTGCAACATTTCTCCCACTGAATCCACATAATACACATTGAGTCTTTCTAAGGCCGACCGAAATGCAGGTACTACAGATTCTACAATAATGACATTTTTCTCCGATGTACAGGTAATGTTATGATCGAAGGATGCGCCTTTGTGAATGCAATACGCTGCTCGATCGATATCAGCCGTTTCATCTACCACAAATGTAGGGTTCGCTGGACCTGCTGAAATAACCTTCTTACCACAGGCTAATGCGCTCCTAGCTGCATCTGACCCACCAGTAGATAAAATCAATTCTACATCAGGATGATTCATTATTTCATTAAGATATGTTAAGGAACAAGTATCTGGTGTGGTGATTAAGTTACATATGC
This sequence comes from Veillonella sp. CHU594, assembly GCF_003992265.1. Lineage (NCBI taxonomy): Bacteria > Bacillati > Bacillota > Negativicutes > Veillonellales > Veillonellaceae > Veillonella > Veillonella sp. CHU594. The sequence goes on along the minus strand of NZ_RQVB01000004.1, from coordinate 32,975 downwards.
CAAATTTATCTAAGATAATTTTATTCATCACTTTCGTAATATATTTAGATACTTCCATGGCTCTTGGATGTGGACAATGAATCACTACATTTCCTGCTGACAACAAACTAATTGTATTGTTGATCAACGTTTCACAAGGATTGGTACTTGGATGTATAGCACATACAACACCATATGGAAATGGTTCTGTTAAGACAATTCCATTTTCTCCCTGCGTTGTTCCTGTAATTAAATCTTCTGGGCCCGGCGTTTCTTCCAAAGCAAGTTTAATCTTAATGGCCTTATCTTCCGCTTTACCCATACCAGTTTCTTCACAAGCAAGCGCGGCAAATTCTAGACAATAGCTTCGTAATCCTTCACGGATAGCCTGAATCAACTGCTTCCGTTCCCGTAGGCTCAACTTTTGATAGATGTGAAATGCTTGTTTTGATGCATGCACAACCTGTGTTACTGAGGAAAATATCCCACCTTGGGTTCCCATATTTGCCTCCTTACTAAATAACAACAGAGTCTACAATACCAATGATTGCTAAATCTATGGTAGCCCCTTTTCGGTTCTCTTCCACTCGTACTGAAGACCCCGTTCCAACTAGCACATATTCACCTACACCAGCTCCTACAAAATCAGCTGCTACTTGTTCTCTATGAGCTGGCGAAAGCGATGCATCGACAGGCTGTATAATCATCAACTTATATCCTAATAGGGTATCACTTTTCTTCGTTGCTACAACATTACCAATCACTTTTGCTAAATACATGCTTACTCCTATCTCATAGGACTCAATTCATATGACGAATATGGTCTATGTATCGTATCCCTAACTCAAATATTGTTTGATAGTACCCTTGCACCATCTGTTGGTAGGGACCTGGTTCTTTTCCTGATAAAGGCTCTATGGATGTTGGCAGTACATAGATACTAGCACCTGCTGTAAAAGCTTTCTTTACCACTTCCGACAGATCCGATTGACTATAGCCTAAGGCAATATGAATGACATCATTTCTTCCTATATAAGGTAATACTATGCAATCGTGTTCTGTAAAAGCGGGTTCCTCTCCATAGGGATATTGCATAAGAAAAGGATGAATTTCTTTCACTCGACGTTCCATTTCTGGATCACCGTTCTTGGGAACAATGGCATGAACTTGTGTGAAGTCACATGTAGTCAATTGATTCGCCAACGCATAATTTTCATGATGCCACTGTTCATCAAAGACAACATATAATTTTCTTACACTTTGTTCATGAGATTGTTCTGCTAAAATACGTGCCACCATGTCTTCTAGGAGCCTAGATAGGTCTCTATCTTTCATAGTGCCTCCTCTAAAGTAGTGGCATATAAGGACGATGCCTCATATGCCACGCTACATTACGCTTTAAGAGTTGGAATAATACGTTCTGTATCGATGTGAGGACGAGGGATAACGTGTAAGGATACAACTTCGCCTACTGCACGAGCTGCTACTGCACCAGCTTCAACAGCTGCTTTTACTGCACCAACATCACCACGAACCATAACTGTTACTAATCCAGAACCAATTTTTTCATAGCCTACTAAGTTTACGTTAGCAGCTTTTACCATAGCATCTGCTGCTTCAATCGCACTTACTAAACCTTTTGTTTCTACCATTCCTAATGCATCTGAAACCATAATATCCTCCTATGTTTCTATACTAACCTATTAAATGTATGGTGTTGTACTCGATGTAGGTGTGTCACCTAAAGCACCAAGCAATTTAATACCCACTTCACGAGCTGCTTTCACAGCTTGACGAACAGCACCAGAGTCTCCAGAGAATGTTAAGATTACTTCGTTAGAGAAACTTGTACCAGATTTTGGTGATGCGTACGAAACAACTTCTACATTGGCAGATTTTACTGCTGTATCCGCAAGTACTGCACCAATCGCTGCTGGGCCTGCACATACCATACCAAAAGATCTACCTAATGGAGTGTTGAATACGGCTTCTAAACAATAGCTTGCACGTGCTGTGTATTGGAATTCCAAGTGACCTGCATCATTAGCGTATACATCTCCAAAGTATTTTGGAACAGCTTCCAATGCAATTTCAACAGCTCGACGAGCATCGGATACATCATGAGCACCGATATAGATCAAGGAACCATGACCTGCGCCACCTTTAGTATCACGAGGCAACTCTACTGTAATAATTTCAGTATTCGTTGCTTTGATTGCATCATCCACAGCCATAATTTGTGGGCCTGCGCCTACACGACCGCCGATAATACCGATGGATTTGAATTTTCCTAATCCCATTGTTTCTGTTAATAACGGATCCACACTGGCAATCACAAGACCAATTGTATCGCCCATTGCAGTACCTACAAATTCAGTAACTCCGATGGATCCTGCTGTTGTGCCTTGCGGCTTTTTAATGCCAAGTTCTTCTGATACTTGACCCATCACTTTTTCTAATAATGCTGTATCCATAGTACCTCCTAACCACCAATAATACAGTTTAAACCATATGATTCTACTATTTTTTTATACGTTTCCATTTCTTCTTCTGGAATCTTTGGTGTATTTTCTAATTCATATTCACGTCCCAATAGTTCATATTTCCCCTGCCCATAATTGTGATATGGCAACAAGTGTATGTCATGAACATTAGGCATATTTTCCTTCACAAACTCCGCTATACCACGAATATCTTCTTCGCTCGCATTAAACCCAGGAATCGTAGGAACACGCACTGTTGTATTTGCGATAGACTGTATGACTTTAGCCGACTCTTTGATCCTTGCGTTATCGACACCAGTGAACTTTTTATGTTGCTCTGGATTAACACTTTTGATATCTAGTAGAACTAAGTCGATGTACGGCATAATCTCTTCTACAATCTTTGTGTCATAATACCCTTCTGTTTCTATTGCGGTATGCCATCCTTGTGCTTTACAAGCTTTAAAGATTTCTTTAGCAAACTTTGGTTGTGTCAATGCCTCTCCACCAGATAAGGTGATGCCGCCATTGGACCGAAAGTACTGTGTGGCATCTTTTTTTAGTTCTCGTACTACCTGCTCGACACTCATCAACTTACCTTTCATAGAAAGTGCACTGGTAGGACAGACCATGGTACACTCTGAACAGTTGTCACAGAGTGTACGGTCAATCCAGTATGGGTTGCTATCAGCAATGGCCTGTTTAGGGCAAACTGCCTGACAAGCTTTACAACCAATACAGAGTTGTTTTCGATACACTACTTCAGGATAATATTGTTGTGATTCTGGATTAGAACACCATTTACATCGTAATGGACAGCCCTTCAAAAATACGATTGTCCGGATTCCTGGTCCATCGTGAATGGAAAAGCGTTGAATATCAAATACAGTGCCTTGTACACTATAATCTACTGATTCCATACGAACTTATCCTTTATATTATGTACCTACATTTCATGTTCTGTACGATTAATGATATCGTCTTGTACTTCTTTAGCCAATGTTACGAAGTGAGCACTGTAACCTGCTACACGAACGATCAAGTCTTGGTTATCTTCTGGATGTTCTTGTGCATCTAACAATGTTTGTTTATCTACAACGTTGAATTGAACATGGCTACCTTTTTTATCGAAGAAGCTCTTAATAATAGATACGAAGTTTTTCAAACCTTGTTCTCCACCTACCGCAGCTGGTGTGAATTTTTGGTTGTACAATGTACCATTCGATGCTTGCGCATGGTCTAATTTTGCAACGGAGTTGGAAGCCGCTGTAGGACCGTTTACGTCGTTACCTTGGCGAGGGGATACACCGTCAGCCAATGGTTCAGTTGCTAAACGTCCATCTGGTAATGCAGCTACGTCTTTACCGAACAATACGTTAGCGGATACTGGGTAAATACCAGCTTGGAATTGACCGCCACGAGGGTTCATGTATTTATCCACTTCATTACAGTAGATTTTACCGCAACGATATGCGAATTGGTCTACCTCTTCAATATCATTACCGAAGGAATCAGTGTTTTTCAAGATATTACGGATAGTTGCATATTTGCTTGGATCAGCTTGTGATTTGCATCCACAGCTTGTACCTGTGCCAGTACCTTGTTTCAAATGAGATTCCAATGTAGCAATGTCGATAGATCCTGTGGAGGATAAGATTTTCTTAACTGCTTCATAGATTTGAGCTTCATCTAATGTAGATTCTGGAATAGATGGAGTGCAAATTGGAGCTGCGCTATCGCTATAACCGAAGTTAGCTTCTAATGCTTCACGCAATTCAGCTAATGTAAAGCGTTTGTCTTCGAAAATATTTTTTTGGATTGCATATAAGGAGTCACCTGCGTCAGCAACACCGAATGCTTGAGGTCCTGTGAAGTTGTAGATCGCGCCGCCTTCTTGGCAAGATTTACCGCGTTTGATACAATCATCAACCATCGCAGACATGAATGGCAATGGAGCGCGTTCCATGTGAGCGTAGTCAACAGCGTTGTCAGCTTTTGCTAAGTGACGAACGAAGTATTCCATTTGTTGTTGGTATGCTGCCAACAATTTATCCATAGTATCTAATTCTTCTAATTCGCCAGTTTTAGGTCCCAATTGTTTGCCATTACAACGTCCGTTGTTAAGAGTAATTTCAAGAACTTTTGCGATATTGAAGAATGCTGCATCATGCCAACCTTCAGTACGATGGCCCGCTTGTGGTTCAACACAACCGATGATACAGTAGTCACGAGCGTCTTTTAATGCTACGCCACGAGATACAAGAGCCAAGATGATTACTTCGTCATTGTAGAATGCTGGAACACCATAGCCTAAACGGGATACTTCACAAGCGCGATATAAGAATTCCATTGGGGCATTTTGATGTACACGTACAGAGAAGGATGGAGCTGGTAAACGAACGTGCGCTACTGCTTCCATACACATGTAAGATACTTCATTTGTTGCATCTTTACCTTCAGAGTCTTGACCGCCTACGCAAAGGTTTTGGAATACTGCATAACCAGCGAATGCTTGTGCAGAGACTTCATCACGAGTTTTATTGATGTCGTTCAATTTAACCCAGATACAATCTACTAATTCTTGTGCTTTTACGCGATCAATTGGATCATCTTTTAAGTATGGATACATGTATTGGTCAAAACGGCCTGGGGAGATGGAGTGACCATTGGACTCAATTTGAACCATGATTTGTAAGAACCAGAAAGATTGACATGCTTCCCAGAAGTTACGAGCACCGAATTCAGGTACGCGATCACAGTTAGCGGCGATTTGTTGTAATTCTGCTTTACGAGTTGGACAAGATGTTTGACTTGCCAATTCACGAGCTTTTTCAGCATAGCGATGTGCGAATCGGATAGCTGCATTGTAGGAAATAATAACTGCGTTGTAGAATTGTTTTTTCTTAATGCTGCTAGGATCATCTTCGTCTAATGCATGTAATGCTGTAATTGTTTCTTCTAATACACCGCGGAAACCTTTTTCTAAGATTTTACCGTAGTCTACATTTACGTGTCCTACACCACCGAAGAAATAGTTACCTACTGTGAATACACCATTAGCGATACAATCTTTTGTATCTGGTTCCATATAGGAATCTGCTAAGGAGTGAGTTGTTTTGCCTTCCCAATATTTGAAAGCTTCATGTAATTCATGTTGTACTTTTTCAGAAATTTCAAATGGATCTGCCATACGTTTATGCATAGTATGGAATTCTTTTTCTACCCAATCATAGGAGAACTCTGGGCAAATTTCTGTGGATCGTGGGTTGATTGTGATTGAACCAACTACCAATTCATTGTCACGGATTGTAATCGGCAACTCGTTAAAGATTTTTTCAACAGCTTTAGCACGGCGGATAATCGTAGGCTGACCTTCGGTTTCCTTATAGGATTCTGTAATTAAGACTGCACGTTCTGATTCGACCTGTGGTACAGCATCAATAATTACTTTTCTCAACTTTTCAATTCGTTCTGTTGGTTTACTAAATCCTCGTTCTAGCATGTGTTAACCTCCTTACAACGTATAAATATAATTCATGCCTCTGTTCCATTCATGCGTAAATAGAATACTGTGCATGCTTCTTAAGAAAATGGTATCACATTTCAGGGTAGAACTGATAAAAATTTACAATCCAAATTTTGTAAAATACAAACCTTTATGTAATTGAAAAGTTAGATTAATTATCATCTCCTATTTCAAAATCTGCATGTAGTATATGTGTTTTCAGTATGCCTTGGTAATATTCAAACCTAACTACGGTAGTAAATACACCTCTTCTTTCTTCTCTATTGCTCTACATTATATTTCTCTTTATACTGAAAGTAATTATACGCAGGAGGTAATTACGATGGCATCAAATACGGCTATATGTCTTTGGGAAACCAATCGTATCGCATCTGGATTTGCTCTTTTAGATCAGTTATTAAAAGACTACCCTATCTCTTTTGTCAAACATTACCGCATATGTCCTGGCAAAGCGTTCTTCATACTCATTGCAGATACAGATGTAGTACAGCAAATTGAACAAATCCTAAGGGATACGAAGCAGATTCAATACAAAACAATTACTGGCGTACATCCCGATGTACTTTCAGTATTTCAACAAAAACAAAAAATACCTACTGTCTCACACCTAGGTATCTATGAATGTTCCACAACAGTGGCTGTATTTCATTTAGCTAATCATCTAGCTTGGCATCACCAAGTTCATTTATTAAGTCTACAAATTGGAATTGGTCTCTGTGGCAAAAGCATTCTCACTATCGCTGGTTCCTATAGTGATTTAAAAACCATTGAAATAGAATTATCAGAACATTATCCTAAAGACATTGTGAGCTTTGCCAATATTTCAGAACCGTCAACAGAATTACTTACCTTATTATAGGAGGTTCTATGGAATCCATTCAGTCTTTACTAAAACAAGCACACACACTTTGGCGACAAGGCAATGAACAAGGTATGATAGACTATTTAGAAAAAGCCATTCACCTGTGCCGGACCCAAAAGAATGACAAAAAACTGATTGAAATATTAAATGAGTATAGTGGGTCTCTACGTAATGTAGGGCGCTATGATGATGCCATCACCGCCATTGATGAATCCCTACGTCTCTACGAAAAAAGTGATACTTACACACCACAAACATATGCTACTATTTTAATTAATCTAGGCAATACATATCGTGAAAAGAAATCCTATTACGAAGCGGAAACACATCTGTTGAAAGCAAAAGAAATCTTTCAATCCGTAGGTGATACATCCTATGCTTATATTGGTCTGTTGAACAATTTATCACTTCTCTATCGTGATACGAACAACTACGAAACAGCTCATGAATTGCAATTAGAAGCAGTCCGCCTATTGGAGCCTACAGAATACCAAGTTCCACTAGCTATTAGCTACAATAATTTATATGAAATCAGCAAACACGTTAAAGGAAAACAAGAGCTTTCTCCTCAAGTCTATCTAGATAAGGCTACCTACATTTTACGTCGTGAGGTAGGTACAGAACACCCTATGTATGCAGCGGTGTTAAATAATCGAGCCGACTTTGAAATGGAACAACATCACTACGATGTGGCACTAAATTTATATAGAGAAGCCCTTCCCATTGTGAAACATAATTATGGTGTGGAAAGTCAAGCCTATCAATCTGTATTGCACAATCTTGAATATGTAAAAGACCTTATTAAAACGCTGCAACAAGAGGTGCCCTGTCATCGCCAAACTGGCTTAGAGCTAGGCAGAGAACTCGCTCACCAAGTAGCACAAGACATAGAGCTCAATCTACCTGACCTAGCTCCCTATATGTGCTTAGCTTTGGTCGGCACAGGATCAGAATGTTTAGGCTTTGATGATGCCATCTCTGAAGACCACGACTTTACCAAGCGCTGTCAGCTCTTCTTACCAGCTGATATCTATGAAACTAATAAAGAACGCCTTCAGTCCTACTTTAAGAACTATGCCTATGGCACAGTACAAGTTGAATGTATATCTGAATTTTACCAGCGCTATACACTTTATCCTGAAGGGCCTCAGTGTGAAAAAGAGTTTCGCCGTGTCCCACAAGACTTGTTGTGCACCGCCACAAATGGTGAAGTCTTCCTAGATAATTTTGGATCTTTTACACATATTCGTCAGCGATTATTGGCCTACTATCCAGAAGATATTCGCCTTCGTAAAATTGCCTATGAATTAAACCAATTGGCTCAATCTGGGCAGTATAACTTACCTCGTATGTTACAACGAGACGACACAATTGCTGCAAGTTTAGCATTGCATCAATTTGTCCATCATTACATGCTACTCGTGCATCTATTCAACAAATCCTATGCGCCATTCTACAAATGGCTCTATCGCCATAGTTGTACTCTTCCTATCTTAGGAAACACGGTCAAACATGGGATTGTAGAATTACTAGATGCACCTATTACAGATACAAAATCTCACATTGATCGCTTATGTAGTGCTATTATTCAAGAGTTACAACGCAACGGCTTAAGCACAAGTCCTATTGATTTCTTAACCTATCAAGCTAAAGAAGTCATTCAACGCATTCAAGATCCACTTCTCCGTAAAGAAGATTCTTGGGTAGAATAGGAGTTTTATTATGAAAGACGATTTAATTATTTCTATCATTCAACAAGAATGGCCTCTCTTCACTAGTACGCAAAATGTAGACCATCGCTCACCTTGCCAAGACCAAATGGCTAACTTCATTGTGTCACGCCATGCCTATTGGTCTATGTACTCTACACCGGTTTTACAATCCTATTTGCACGATTTAGAAGTGGCACGCATGAAAGGACATAACTTGGTAACTTTCAAATACGGATATATGATGGAAGCCACTCATCCTGATGAATTTTTAGCCATAAAGGATAAATTGCCATCTATTTCTAACGTAAAATTGTCTTTAGTGACTGCCATTATGGCCTTGTATATGAAGTGGGAATTAGATATCCAATTAGAAATACCTGGCTATGACACACACCATCGTCCCATCCAAGCAAAAGATAATTCCCTGACTCATACATCTGTGGAAACCTATATGACTGGAGAATTACAGTCCTATTCAGAAAACACTTTAGAATGTATATTAGCTCATTTTTTACAGTGTAGTAAAAATAATATAAACCCTGTACAAGAATATCTGAAAGCCCTACAAGCTGGAGCAAAGCGATAAGTACAATAAACACAAAAAAGCCGTCACTATTGTGACGGCTTTTACTATGTATAAGACTATCTAATTAGTCAATATGGATACCATGGATTTCTTCAGCTAGACGTTTTAACGCTTCTACTGTACGAACGCCTGGTGTAATTTCAGACAATTTTACGCGGATGAAATGATTTTCTTGTACCGCTTTAATTGTTTGTAATTGAGGGTCAGCTTTAATTTTAGCTACTTTTTCTTGGAAATCATCATCGTTGCGGATGGAATTACCATAGTCAGGAATTATGATGTAATCAGGATTTTGTTGAACTACAGTTTCCCAAGAACCTTTCGCCCAAGTTTTATCTACCCCTAAACCACTCATTACGTTATCAGCACCGATTAAACGCAATACGTTAGTTGTGTAACCTTCGAATACTGTGAAAGGTTGTCCATCTTGGGAGTCATATACGAATACACGTTTATGTGGAAGGTCTTTCAATTTAGCTTGTACTTTTTCTAGCAAAGCACGTTGACCTTTTACCCATTCTTCTGCTTTTGCTTTCACGCCGAAGATTTCACCTAATTTAATCATATCTTTGAAATTAGTTTCTAAGTCAGCTTGTGTAGATAAAGCAGACTCTGGAATCCAAATGTTTACTTTTTGAGCAATCATTTTATCTGCAGGGATACCTTCTTTACTGAAAGAATCTTCCCAACCTGTAGCGAAATCAGGTTTTACAGACATAAACACTTCATAAGAAGGCCATTTTTCAGCTAATACTTTTACTTTGCCATAGGCTTCTTGTAATGGTGGATAGATTTCTTCTTCTTGGAAAGCTGTACCCGCCATTTTATCTTCCAAGCCTAATTGTAACATCATTTCTGTTGTAAACTGAGACATGGATACGGCATGTTTAGGAGATTCTTTCACAGCAAATTCTGTTTGTTTGCCTTCAAATGTTTGATTCCAAGTCACTTCTGTGCCAGTTTTTGCTTGTTCTTTTTCAGAACCACAGCCTGCTACTGCCAAAGCACCACAATACTAAAGCTGTTAATACAAAGCCTTTAGATTGTTTCCAATTACTTAACATAATCTTCCCTTTCTTACCTTAATTAGTAATACAAATGATATACGCCCTCTTCCATAGACACATGGAAAGGCACTTCAAAAATAGGCTCCAGCAACTCTGGGGTTAACACCTCTTGTGGGGCCCCCGTTTTTAGCACTTTGCCATCTTTCATCAACACGATGTGATCGCAATAGCGCGCCGCTAGATTTAGGTCATGGAGAACAACAATACTTGTACCCGAAAAGTTTTGCAATTCTTTCATGAGCGCTACCTTGTATTTCATGTCTAGATGATTTGTTGGTTCATCTAACAATAATACCTCTGTTTGTTGTGTCAATGCTTTTGCAATGAACACACGTTGCCGTTCACCACCCGACAAATGTCCCATTTCCTCTTCTGCCAAGTGGGATACCCCCACTTGATCCATATAGGACTGGGTAATGGCAACATCTTCCGCTGTATAATTTCCAAAATGACTTTTATAAGGATATCGTCCCATAAGTACAATATCTTTCACTAAAAAATCATCGATCATAGCATCATGCATTTGTGCTAGCACTGCCACCTTCCGTGAAAAGGTAGGGCCATCAATGGTTTGTAAAGGCACACCATCCAATGTAATCGCATCAGTGGGATGCAATTGGCTCAAATGTCCAAGAAGTGTCGATTTACCACAACCATTAGGTCCAATGATAGCCGTCATTTTATGTTTAGGAAAGCTGAGCTTCACATCATCTAAAATTTGTCGTTTTCCATAGGAAAAGGACAAAGAATTTACCTCGTACATAGTCCCTCCTATTGTCTAACCTTGATGACGGTATCTCGTCATAATAATCCAAATAAATAGTGGTGCCCCTAGTAAGGACGTCAATACACCGATAGGAATCTCTTCGGGACTATACATAGCTCGTGAAAGTACATCCGCCCAGATCATCACAATACTACCAATGAGTGGCGCAAAAATCAGTAATCGTCCATGTTTAGGGCCCCCAACCATGCGTGCCAAGTGCGGAATAATAAGGCCCATAAAGCCTACTACACCTACTTTTGCTACTAAGGTAGCGATAGCCACAGAGGATACGATGACCATAGATAATTGCAAGGATTTCACCGATAAGCCCATTTGCTTCGCTTCTTGTTGCCCTAATAAGAGGACGTCAAAATCCTGTTTATACATGTACATATAGAACATCAACAAACCAATGATAATGGCTGTTAATGGTAAGTCTCTCCACTGAATGCCTGCAAAACTACCGAGCAACCAGAACATAGCACTTCGTACTTGTGCTTCGTGCTTCGCTCCATAAATAATCATCATCGTAATGGATGAGAAAATACCTGTCATACCCATACCAATTAAAATTAATTTTACTGGACTTTGGCTACGTCCCACACAGAGTAACACCAACAAGATGGAAATACCTGCTCCCAAAGCCGCAAAGAATGGCACATTATAAGATGCCAAGAATGGTAATCCTCCCATAATGATGGCAAAGACCGCTCCTGTACTAGCACCTGACGAGACACCTAAAACATAAGGATCGGCTAGTGCATTGCGTGTTACTGTTTGCATCAGAACCCCTACTAAAGATAATCCAATCCCTGTCAGTACCGAATACAACAACCGCGGCAAGCGAATATCTTGCACAATGGTGCTCAACATTTTCATCTCATCTGTTGGCACTGGACTGGTAAATGCCTGGTACATATCCCACACCGGTATGAAAGAAGCCCCAAATTGAGGGGCTACTACGAGTGAAATCACCAGTAAGATCAATAATCCTACGATTTTTAATTTCATGTTATACGCCCTTTAACTATACCCAATATACGCTTAGGAGTTTCCCTCACGAAATTCGTGCCTCCTACAGTAAAAAAAGAGCAACCTTTTATGGGCGCTCTTTTGTCTATATATAGTATACTATAATTTTCGATATAGTGTAAAGGTGTTTACTTGATTTTTAACACGTCACAATTCCCATGACATATTACTGTAACATATAATTTCAGTCACATATTATTTCAACAGACCTTTCCCTAACAATATGTGTCGTATCGTCATGATTGGATGTATCCATAACATACGAGGACCACTATAGCGCATAACTTCTTTAATTCGTTCTCGATAGGTCGGTGCATAACAATGTGTTTTGCACATAGCGCAAAATGTTTTTTCTTCCATATGTGGGCATCGCTCTACCCTTGCTTCTGCATAATGCATCAATTCTGCACAACTTTCACAGAGGTCACCAGACTTACGTCGGTGCTGTCCTTTGCAGTAGATTTCTATCATCTTGCGCACCGTTTTTAATTCTTTTAATCGCTTATCTTCGATAGACTGCTGTTTCTCACGTTCTTTCATCACTAGCTCCTCACTATTTAATGTTCAGTAGTTATGAATGTTGTACTCACGTTTCCTCTATACTGTAAGGGATATCTATAGTCCCCCTAAAATTTACAGTGTAATCGGCAAGAATGTCATGAGCATTGCTATAAATATTGCTGGTAGCAAGTTAGCCACACGAATCTTGTTGGGCCACAATACATTAATTCCCACACAGAAAATTAAGATGGAGCCCACATAGGATAAATTATCAATCGCCTCTGGAGTCATAAGCGGTGCCGCTAAATGAGCTAAACCCGTAATCATCCCTTGGGTAATCCCTACTGGTAAAAAGGAGAACAAAGCCCCTTTTCCCATGGAAGATGCCATGACCATTACGATAATGCCGTCTAGAATACTTTTAACAACCATCGTACTATAATCGCCAGTCAAACCATCTTGAATAGAACCGATGACCCCCATAGCTCCTACGGTAAATGTCATGGATGCCGTAATAAAAGCATTGGTAAACTGTGGGTCCCGACTGTTACCTGTTTTCAACTTCAACCATTCTCCAATGGCTGTAATACGACGATCAAAATCAATCAATTCCCCTATAATCGCCCCTAGTACCATAGAGATAATCATCATCATAGGTCCTGTTGTATGCAAACTGTCGCTAACAATAACTAGCATATATTGCATAGTGCCACTCATACCTAATAGAAGGATAATGATCCCACACACCATCATGAGCGTTTCTTTTAAATTTTCTTTCATACGATGTCGAATAAAGAGTCCTAATAAGCTACCACAAATAATCAACACCACATTAAGGATGGTTCCCATACCATGCATTGGTTGTTCCTCATCTTTCTAAAAAATCACTACACTATCATCCCCATCCACTTCGTGCACACGAACTTGCACCGTTTCCAAGTGGGACGTAGGAATATTTTTCCCTACATAGTCAGCTCGTATAGGTAGTTCCCGATGGCCTCGATCCACTAATACAGCTAATTGGATGGCACTCGGTCTACCTGCATCCATAAGGGCATTCAATGCAGATCGAATCGTACGACCTGTAAATAATACATCATCTACAAGAATCACAATTTTACCCGTCGTATCCATCGTAAACGGAGGCCCTTCCTTCGGTTGATTGCTCCGATCATCTCGATACAAGGAGACATCCATTGTTGCCACATCTACTTGAATCCCTTCAATGGCTTCAATTTGAGCTTGTAATCGTTTTGCTATATATACACCACGGCGTTCGATGCCGATGATTAAGGCATTGGATAACCCTTTATTGCGCTCCAAAATTTCGTGCCCAATACGACGAATGGCACGCATCATACCAGCTTCATCAATTAAGATACGTTCTTCCATAGTATCACTCCTTATCGATTATGCTCTTTCGCATACTCAATACATGCCAAAAAATCTTCCGGCAATGGCGCTTCAAAATGTAACGCTTCCCCTGTGATAGGATGTTTCACAGATAGTGTTTTAGAATGTAAGGCCTGCCCTACAATAGGAAAATCCATTTTACGGAATCCATAGAACGGATCATTCACCACAGGATGTCCAATATACGCTAAATGTACACGAATTTGGTGAGTTCTGCCCGTTTCTAGTTGGCATTCTATTAATGTGTGCTTGCCATATCGTTCTAGTACACGGAAATGGGTCACTGCATCTTTACTATTTTCAAAGACCACCGCCATTTTCATACGATCTTTAGGGTGGCGCCCAATAGGAGCCTTGATAGTCCCTTTTTCTTCTGCAATATTGCCTTGTACTAATGCATAATAGGTTCTTGTAGCACTATGTTCTTTCACTTGCTCTGCTAAACCCAAATGGGATTCATCATGTTTGGCTGCCATCATCACACCAGATGTATCCTTGTCTAATCGATGCACAATGCCAGGGCGAATTTCTCCATTGATGCCAGATAAATCTTTACAATGGTATAACAAAGCATTAACCAGTGTCCCTGAATGATTGCCTACCGCTGGATGTACCACCATACCACGAGCTTTATTAATGACAATCATATGCGAATCTTCAAATAGAATATCCAGTGGAATGTTCTCTGGTTCTACTTCTACTTCGTGTACTTCAGGAATAGTAACGCTGATTTCACTCTCCTTTGAAAGTTTCAAATTTGATTTTCCTGTTTTGCCATTCACTTGTACATTTCCCTCTTTCACTAGGGATTGCACATAGCTACGTGACTGACCAAGCTCTCTCGTGAGGTACACATCTAATCGTGTACCCTCATCTTGAGCCTCTACTATATATTGTTTTGTTTCCATTATTTACCTCACTGTTTTTGGCTTTCATAGGACCAAAAATATAGAATCAACAAAGGTACACCAATGCAAATACCAATATCCGCAATATTAAAGATAGGCCATACTCGGAAATCAAAGAAATCCACTACACCACCTAAGTACAAACGATCCCAGGCATTGCCCAAGGCACCACCTAAGAGCGTGCCTGTCCCAATTCGTGCATATAATGGTGCCATAGCTAATTTCTTACGACCTACGTACATAGCGCCTAACAAAAGCACCACTACCAACAACAATATCCATCGTTGGTGCATCAACATACCAAAGGCTGCTCCATGATTCACAATATAGGTCCAATGAAAAACATCAGGTACAACTGGCACAGATTCACCTAACCGAAAGTGGCTACGTACATACCATTTTGCTACTTGATCCAATAGGAAGGTCAAGATACTTATGATATAGATCATCGTTTACGTCCTCCACGGTCAGCCCATTGTTGTAATAAAGCGCCTAAGTCCTGCTCTTTTTCTTGCCCTTTTCCACGATTGTTTCTATCTCGCATAGGATTACCTGAGCCACTTCTTATATCCTTAACATTGTTAGAGTTTCGACCCTGTTGTCTTTCGCCTTTTGGTTGTTGACCATCCTTACGTGGTGTATCTCGACGGGGATTTCCATCGCCATTGCGTCTATGACCTTGACGGTTTGGATCTTTTGGTTTTTCTCGTTTCATGGATAAACCAATGCGGTTCCGTTTTGCATCGACAGAAATAATCTCTACTTCGATAATATCTCCTACTGCTAATACATCAGATGGATGTTCATGATAGGCACAAAACTCGCTTTTATGCAGCAGTCCATTGATTTTCACACCAAAGTCTACAAAGGCACCAAAGTCCACCACATTATGAACTGTTCCTTTTACCACGGTACCGACTTGAATATCTTCCAAACTCATAATTTGTTTCCGAGTCATCGGTGCTGGTAAATCTTCCCGTGGGTCACGACCTGGTTTTTGCAAGGCTTCTACAATATCTCGCACCGTCGGTACACCTGCATCTAGCTGTTTCGCCAACTCTTCCACATTCACCGTTTGCAGTTTCGCTTTGGCCGTTTCCAGTGTCGCTTTATTACGTAAATCGTCTAAGGACATCCCCAACTGTGTTAGCACTCCTTGGGCAATCTCATAAGACTCTGGATGAACTGGCGTCGCATCTAAAGGGTTCTCCCCTTTACCGATGCGCAAGAAACCGGCACATTGTGTAAAGGCGGCAGGACCTAAACGTGCTACTTTCAACAATTGCTTACGACTAGTAAAAGCACCATGTTCCTTGCGGTAAGCAATAATATTATTCGCCACGGTGCTAGAAATACCAGACACATGCTTCAATATCGCTGGAGACGCTGTATTGAGCTCTACCCCTACATGGTTTACCACCGTTTCTACTACTTGATCTAAGGTGGCGCCCAATTGTTTTTGATTCACATCATGTTGGTATTGACCAACACCGATTGATTTTGGATCAATCTTCACAGATTCCGCCAATGGGTCTTGTACACGGCGCGCAATAGATACGGCACCACGGATAGATACATCTAAATCTGGCAATTCTTCAATAGCTAACTTAGAAGCGGAGTATACAGAGGCACCTGCTTCATTAGTAATAATATAATGACAATCTAAGCCTTCTTCAGCAATCATAGCAGATGTAAATTGCTCTGTTTCATAAGAAGCAGTACCATTGCCGATAGAAATCAAAGTAACACCATATTGACGGATTTTCTTAGCCAATTCTTGTTTGGCACGCTCTGCTTGTTTATCACTCATCGTAAGATAGTAAGCCCCATAATCTAGGACATTACCTTCCCTGTCAATGATGGCCATTTTACAACCTGTACGATATCCTGGGTCTAAGCCCATAATAACATGTCCAGATAAAGGTGCTTGGAGCAACAAATTGCGCAAGTTCGTACCAAATACTTTGATGGCCTGCTCTTCTGCTTGCTCTGTCATTGCATTTCGTGTTTCACGCTCTAACGATGGATACAATAGTCGTTTATATCCATCAGCAATAGCCTCAGCAATATACGAATGCTCTACCCTTGCAGTACCTTGCACAGTGTCTACCATATATTGGATAAATGTTTCATCCGGTACCACAAAGCTAACTTTTAAAGCGCCCAAGCTTTCCCCACGGTTCATCGCTAATACACGATGGGATGGGACTTGGCGAATGGGTTCTTTGTATTCTTCATTGTACTGTAAGAATCCTTGGTTTACTTCTTCTTCGCCTACTAGCTCCGTTTTCATATGACCAGTTTCCCACATAGCTTTACGCAAATATTGGCGAATATCTGCTCGTTCACTCGCTTCTTCTGCTACAATATCCATCGCCCCTTGTAAGGCATCTTCCACAGTAGGCACTTCTTCATTAAGGTACTCTGCTCCCATTTGGCGTAACTCTTCTTCTGTAGCCGTTGTGAACAATGCCTGTGCCAACGGTTCCAAACCACGGTCTCTGGCCATGGACGCACGAGTACGTTTTTTCGGACGGAATGGCAAATACAAGTCTTCTAATTCTTGCAATTTCATCGCTTTCGTAATCGCTGCGGATAGTTCGTCCGTCAATTTGCCTTGTTCTTCAATAGACTTAGTGACTTCTTCTTTTCTTTGTAACAAGTTGCGCAAATATTTCATCCGCTCTTCGATGTCACGCAATTGCTCATCTTTTAACTCACCAGTCACTTCTTTTCGATACCGTGCAATAAATGGTACTGTATTACCCTCATCTAATAAAGTAATGGCTGCTTCTACTTGATGTGGCTTTACCCCTAACTCTTGGGCTATCACTACATGTATTTCCATTCTATTTCCACCTTTCATAGGTTACAAAATCATAAGACAACTCATCTTGCCCTGCGCCGGGTATACGCTCTATCTCCATCCATTCTGGCTTGGTATGCTCAGTAAATGTCACATCCCCTGTGAAAGCTCGGTGTAACTCCGTCACATACAAACGATCTGCATAAGGTGCCATGCTTGCATACACCTGGGCGCCGCCAATGCAATACGCTAACTCTATGTCTTGCGCCGCTTGTGCCGCTTCCTCTGGACTATGGAATACTTTCACTCCTTCATAGGGTGGTATGTAATCCAATTGTGATGTAATGACCCAATGTTCACGATTAGGTAACAAAAACGGCAAAGACTCCAATGTCTTTCGCCCCATTATGATGACATGCCCAGTAGTGCGCTGTTTAAAATACGTTAAATCTTCTGGAATGCGCCAAATCAGTTGATTATCCTTGCCTATAACGCCATTCTCAGCTACTGCTACAATCATTGCTAACATAGATAACTCCTTATACAGCTACTGTCATAGATAGTTTCCCTAAATGCTCATAGCCTTCTAGAGTTATATCTTCTGGCGTAAAATCATAGAAATTTTTAATCTCAGGGTTTAATCGTAACACCGGAGCCTCTAAGGCTTCATGTTTACGTTCTAATTGAGTACGTAAAGCTTCTACATGGTTCTCATAAATATGAGCATTATTGATGACATGCGTGAATTGTCCCGCCTGCAATCCAGATACTTGGGCAATCATATGAACCAATGCTGCATATTGAGCCGTATTAAAAGGCACGCCTAATCCCATATCCCCACTACGTTGGATAAGCATACAATTTAAACGACCATCGGTAACATCCCATAATGTTTCATAGGCGCATGGTTGCAACGCCATATCTGGCAAGTCCTCAATATTCCACAAGGTCACAATCATACGACGGCTTTGAGGGTCCTTTTGTAGCATATCCAATAAATTATCCAACTGTTTATATTTGGCAATTTGGTATCCATAGGCCTTACCAATCGTACCATCTTCACGCATCCATTCATCCCAAACTTTTACATTCATGGCCTGCAACTGACGTACATCATTAGATTGCAATTGCCAAATCCAAAGCAATTCTTTAATGGCCGTTTTGAAAGCCACAAATTTCGTGGTTAAAATAGGAAATTCTTCTGCTAAATTGAATTGCATCACTTGATGCGGTAATTTATAGGTCGCAATGCCTGTACGATTGTTGGCATAATACCCATGATCTAATATATTCTCTATAATCTGTAAATATTGCGTATCTGCTAAACTCATCTATGCCTCCTTGTATACGAAACTATGCTAAACTGTATCAGCATATAGTATGTATATCTGTATGTATATCTGTATGTATATCTGTATTTGTATCAATATCTGTGTCTAAATGTATTTGTATATCTACATTTAGATATCAAGTTGTCCCTCTATCGCTATATGTTACCCTTAAACCCGGCTATGACCTTCAAAAATTCATTGCCATATTTGCGCAGCTTCATATCTCCTACGCCTTTCACATTCGCCATATCTCCTAAGGTCAATGGTTCTTTTGCTACCATGTCCAATAAAGTAGCGTCTGAAAAAATCATGAACGGTTTTACCCCTTCTGTTTTTGAAAGTTCCAAACGATGCACACGCAGAGCCTCAAATAAGGAGTTATTCTTAGTGGCTTTTGCTAGCCCTGAAGCATTTGATTTAGAACGGCCCTGCATAGGACGATGTTCCCCTACCTCAATAGGCACATCTTTCACAGTGACCCGTCCCGCTAATACTTCATGACCTTGTTCCGTAACGGATAAAATAGGATATTGTCCTCCCGAAGACGTCACATACCCCATCGCCATTAAGCGCTTAATAAAGCCTTTTACATCTTTATCTGCCCAACGATTTAATTTACCAAATACGGATAATCGGTGTAAGCGAAACTTCTCAATACGCTCCGTCCGATTCCCACATAGGATATCCGCAATCATAGTCACACCATATCGTTCTTCTGTATTCCAAATCGTCTGCAATACGGCGCTCGCATCGGCTGTTACATCCACCGCCACTCGTGGTTCATCACAAGTACTGCAATGATGACATTGATCCCAAGGCACTTGTTCACCAAAATAAGACAACATGAATTTACGTAGGCACATAGGTGTATGACAATAATCGATCATGGCTTGTAGCATATTCCGCTCAATCCGTTGTCGTTCTGGTGGCAAGTCACTTTGACTTAGAATATATTGATGTACTGCCACATCTTGCCCATTGTAGAGCAAAATACAATCTGCCGGTGCTCCATCTCGTCCAGCACGGCCTGCCTCTTGGTAATAACTTTCCATATTTCGTGGCATTTGGTAATGGATTACATAGCGCACATTACTTTTATCGATGCCCATTCCAAATGCATTGGTAGCTACCATAACTTGTACTTCATCAAAGGCGTAACGATTCTGTTGGTACTTACGCTCTTCATCAGATAAACCACCATGGTAGTAACCTACTTTCACGCCGTACCGTAAAAGCTCACGATATACTTTTTCCACATTCGCCCTAGTAGCGCAATAAATAATCCCCACATCATTTGGGTTGTGTAGCACATAATCCCGTACATATTCCATACGCTTACTTTCGTGGATCACAGAAAACGCTAAATTAGGACGATCAAATCCCGTAATATGCACACGGGCATTCTCCAATCCTAAGAGTTGTTTCATATCACGTTCTACTTCTTCCGTAGCACTGGCTGTGAAAGCCCCTACCACAGGTCTATGGGGCAAGCTCTTAATAAAGGGTCCTATAGCCGTGAAAGAAGGCCTAAAATCATGCCCCCATTGTGACACACAATGGGCTTCATCAATAATCACTTGGCTAATTGGCAGTCCTCTTAAAAACTCACAAAACCCTTCGGACTCTAATTTTTCTGGTGCCAAGTATAATAGTTTAATACGCCCTTCCCGTAAATAGTACAAAATTTTATTCTGCTCTTCTCGACTGAGGGTGCTATTCATATACGCCGCTGGCATACCTTGCTCTTTCAAGGTATCCACTTGATCTTGCATCAAGGAAATCAACGGAGAAAATACAATGGTAATGCCCGCCTTTAGCATAGCAGGAATTTGAAAGCAAATCGATTTACCTGCCCCAGTAGGCATAATCCCTAGCACATCTTGGTTCTCTAATAAAGCTGTAACAGGTACCTCTTGAGCGGGGCGAAAACTGGAATATCCATAAAAATGTTGCAATGCTCGTAGGGCTCTAGCATCCATATGTCTTTCCTCCTTTCTAACTGTACATTTATCGAATCGTATCTATATATTATA
The DNA here is from genome assembly GCF_003992265.1 of Veillonella sp. CHU594. Taxonomy (NCBI): domain Bacteria; kingdom Bacillati; phylum Bacillota; class Negativicutes; order Veillonellales; family Veillonellaceae; genus Veillonella; species Veillonella sp. CHU594. Next base: position 11,970 of record NZ_RQVB01000004.1, on the reverse strand, counting down.
CCATTTTTATAGGCCAGTATAAACCGTTTGCACTAGAACTACACTATCCTTTCCATAATCTACACATCTTCTACAAAAAAATGTTGGCACTATCCCAAAGGAGTAGTCCCAACATTTCGTTTACTATGTGTATGTAATTATAAAATATGCATTTGTTCTGATGCATCGAACTCCGCTTGGATTTCTTTACTTGGCTCATGATCCAACAAGCTTACTACAAAGATAGCAATGGCGGATAAGATAAAACCTGGTACGATTTCATACAAGCCGAACCAACCAAATTGTTTCCACACAAGAACGGTAATACCACCTACTAAGATACCAGCGATACAACCTTTCAGAGTCATACGTTTCCAAGTCAACGAGATCAAGATAGCTGGACCAAAGGCAGCGCCAAATCCTGCCCATGCATAGGCCACCATCGTCAAGATATAACTTTGTGGATTGACTGCCATCACGATGGCAATAGCAGATACGATCAATACGGTAGCACGGCTAACCATAACTAGTTCACGGTCTCCTGCATCACGGGCAAACACATTGCGGTACAAATCTTGAGACACAGAAGATGCAGTTACTAACAATTGTGCAGAGGCTGTACTCATGATAGCTGCCAATACAGCGGACCAAATCAAACCTGCCACAAATGGGTTAAATAAATGCTCGCTCATCACAAGGAACACTGTTTCTGCATCAGCATCTACTAGAGGTGTTGTTAAATATACTTTACCAACTAGACCTACTGCCACTGCCGCCAACAAGGAAATAACCACCCAAATCATGGCAATATTTGTAGCTTTTTTTAATTCTTTCGCATCGGAAATCGCCATGAAACGCACTAAGATGTGAGGTTGACCAAAGTAACCAAGCCCCCATCCTAGGCTAGAAATGATACCTACCACCAAGGTGAAAGTATCTTGTTCCGGTCCCCAAATGGACAAGCCTGCTGGGAACTCCGTAGCAATTAATTGAGATGTTTCTACAGGACCACCTAAATACATGGCTGCCGTCACCGGCACCAATAAGATGGCGAAAAACATCATCATACCTTGGATACAGTCTGTCCAACTTACAGCTAGGAAACCACCTAGGAAGGTGTAGAAAATAACTACCCCTGCTGTAATAAAGAGAGATGTCATGTAATCTAGTCCAAAGATAGTATTAAATAATTTACCACCTGCCACAAATCCGGAGGACGTGTAAATTAAAAAGAAAATAACGATGAAGATAGCAGACACCACCGGCACAATTCTTGATGTATCATGAAAACGGTTTTTCAAATAATCCGGTATAGTCAAACTATTATTCGCTACCTCTGTATAATTGCGCAATCGTTTCGATACGAACACCCAGTTCAGCCACGTTCCCAAAGCTAAACCAATGGCAATCCATAAGGCCGATATCCCTGTTGAGTAGGCAAATCCAGGTAAACCCATCAACATCCATCCACTCATATCTGATGCTTCCGCACTCATGGACGTGATCCAGGGGCCTAGCTGGCGACCTCCTAAAATATAGTCGTCTAAGCTATTAGACTTGCGGTAATAATATACCCCGATGTACATCATGAGGCCTAAATACAATGCAAATGCCCCAATCACTTCAAAATTGTTGTACACCCTACTCCTCCTTTCCTAATCCTTTCACCTTTACTTAAAATTCTATAGAATGCATTCAGCATTAATCTTTTCCATTATATCATAGATTATATATATCGTCTTTCATGGATTTTATACAAAAAAATAAACACCTTGTATAAAACAAGGTGAGTGCTATCATTGATCTATGTAAGTAGACAATGAAAACACCTAACGCATGAGGACTACCACTCCTCAACACGTTAGGTGTCATCAAGCTTTATTAACTCCTAGATGAGCCTAACGCCGAACGCACGTTGATGGCTCTCCTTTTCTTATTTATATTATATCACAAACTACTACCTAGTCAATTTATATTCCATATATTATTTTATGTTGCATAATGCAATACAACAGTTTATAATTTACTTAACATAGTAACCAGAAAGGAGACCCTCATGAAATCTGCTAGTGTTAATGTCCGAATTAATGAAAATATAAAACAACATGCTGAATCTATTTTAGAAGACCTTGGGATAAGTCGCGCTGTCGCTATTGATTTATTTTATCGACAAATTATCCTACATAAAGGACTACCTTTTGATCTAAAGTTAAATACACCGCCCCTTAGTACATCTGACTTTAGCCCTTCAGAATTAGAAGATATTTTATCTCGTGGAGTCGAAGAATCAAATAACGGTAATGGACGTTCTGCTAAAGAATTTTTCGCTACTTTATTAGAAGAATAATTATAGCTTGTTTCTACAGGAACTTCCCGCAGTATACGGAAAGTACATATAGGTTTTATACAAAAAGGACCCCGCAGGGTCCTTTTTCATTTTCACATATTCTTATCGTTTGATGTTATAAAACACATCGCTACCACGGTATTGAGCCGTTTCTGCCAACATGTCTTCAATACGAAGTAATTGGTTGTATTTTGCTACGCGTTCGGAACGAGCTGGAGCACCAGTTTTGATTTGTCCAGCGTTTACTGCTACAGCGATATCAGCAATTGTGGAATCTTCTGTTTCACCTGAACGGTGAGAAATTACAGCTGTATAGCCTGCACGTTTTGCCATTTCAATAGCATCGAATGTTTCTGTCAACGTACCGATTTGGTTCACTTTGATCAAGATCGCATTCGCAGTATCTTCTTTGATACCACGGGACAAGCGTTCTGTGTTCGTTACGAATAAATCGTCACCTACTAATTGAACAGTTTTACCTAGGCGCTCTGTCAATAATTTCCAGCCTTCCCAATCTTCTTCTGCTAAACCATCTTCGATGGAGTAGATTGGATATTTTTCACAAAGTTCTGCATAGTATTCTACCATCTCAGCAGCTGTTTTTACTTTGCCTTCACCAGCTAAGTGGTACTTGCCATCTTTGTAGAACTCAGAAGATGCTGCATCAATAGCAAATACAATATCTTTACCCACTACAAGACCTGCTTTTTCGATAGCTTCTGTAATCACTTGTAATGCTTCTTCATTGGAACCTAAGTTCGGAGCAAAGCCCCCTTCATCACCTACACCTGTGGCCAAGCCTTTTGCTTTCAATACACCTTTCAATGTATGGTATACTTCTGCACAATAACGCAATGCTTCCATAAAGCTAGATGCACCGATTGGCATAATCATGAACTCTTGGATATCCACATTGTTATCTGCATGAGCTCCACCATTTAAAATATTCATCATTGGTACTGGCAATTCTTTTGCATTCGTGCCACCAAGGTATTGGAACAATGGTAAATCATAGGATTCAGCAGCTGCACGAGCTACTGCCATGGATACACCTAAGATCGCATTAGCACCTAATTTTGCTTTGTTAGGAGTGCCATCTAGCTCAATCATCACCCCATCAATAGCCACTTGCTCAGATGCATCAAACCCTAAAATAGCAGGTCCAATGATGTCATTTACGTTTGCTACCGCTTGTAATACACCTTTACCTAAGTAACGAGGAGACTCGCTATCGCGCAATTCCACCGCTTCAAATTGACCAGTAGACGCTCCAGATGGAACCGCTGCACGACCAATCGTACCGTCTTCTAAATATACTTCTACTTCTACTGTTGGATTGCCACGGGAATCCATAATCTCTCTTGCGTATACATCAGTAATTACTGCCATTGTTACTTCTCCTTATTGTACTAACAAACTTTCACCACTCATCGCTTCAGGCTGCTTAATACCGCCTAAAGCCAGCATAGTTGGTGCTAAATCACATAGCCGACCTGGTCGCAAGGTGACACCCTCTGGGGCTCCCACTAAAATGAGTGGTACCGGATTCGTCGTATGCGCCGTGTGCGGAATTTCTGTGGTATGGTCCACCATGACCTCAGAATTTCCATGGTCCGCTGTAATTAATAATTGACCATTCCTATCTTGAATGGCTTTCACAATCTCTGAAAGCCCCGCATCTACGGCTAAAATAGCTCGTTTTGCTGCTTCAAAATCACCCGTATGGCCTACCATATCTGGGTTCGCATAGTTCAAGATAATCATATCATACTCGCCACTGCGAATGGCGGCAACTACCTTTTCTGTTACCTCTGGAGCACTCATCTCTGGTTGTAAATCATAAGTAGCCACCTTAGGAGATGGCACTAAGATTCTATCTTCTCCAGGGAATACATCTTCCTTACCACCATTGAAGAAATACGTCACATGAGCATATTTCTCTGTTTCTGCAATTCGCAGTTGACGATAACCACCCTTGGATAACACTTCTCCTAAGGTATCTGTTAGCAGTTCTTTATCATACACCACAGGCACTGGTAAGTCCGCTTCGTACCGAGTCATACTCGCCACATAGGAACCTTGCAATACATGTTTTCGTTCAAATCCAGTGAAATCAGGATCTACCACAGCACGCACTAATTGACGAGCCCGATCAGGACGGAAGTTAAAGAATAAGATCGCATCTCCATCCTGCATACCTGTATACCCTTCCACCACCGATGGAATGACAAATTCATCCGTCGTTTCATCAGAATAACTGTGTTCTACCGCTTCATGAGCACAACCTACTTCTGTGCCACTACCACATACCATGGCATTATACGCCAGTTGCACTCGTTCCCATCGTTGATCACGGTCCATACCATAATAACGACCGCCTACTGTCGCAATGGAGCCTAAGCCCAATTCCTTACAGTATGCCGCGATATCATCAATATAGGCCAATGCACTTTGTGGTGGCACATCTCTACCATCCAAGAAGGCGTGGATATAGACTTTTCCTACACCAGCCTCTTTAGCGCCACGAAGTATTGCCTTCAAGTGATCAATATGCGAGTGGACACCGCCATCCGACAACAAACCCACTAGATGCAAGGCTTGTTTAGCCCCTTCTTCATAGGCTTTCACCAAGGTAGGACGAGTAAATAAGGTCCCTTCCTCTGCCTCTTTCGTAATGCGCGTCAATTCTTGGTACACAATACGTCCGGCACCAATATTCAAATGCCCCACTTCAGAGTTTCCCATCTGTCCATCTGGCAAGCCTACGGCCATACCAGATGCATCCAATAGAGTGTGAGGGCACTTATCCCATAATTCTAAAAATGTTCGGGGGTTCGCTTGTACCACCGCATTGGTTGGGTCTTGACCATCCCCAATACCGAATCCATCAAGGATTGTTAGCATCACTGGTCCTTTTAATTTTGCCATACGCTACCTCAAACCTATGTTAACAGGCATTAATAATTCCCGTAAAAGTCTCTGCTTCCAAGGAAGCACCACCCACCAAAGCACCATCCACGTGGGCTTGGGCTAAAATATCTTTTGCATTCTCCGGCTTTACACTGCCACCATATAGAATGCGTACTTGTTCTGCAATGTCAGGTGTGTACATAGCGGCGATTTTCTCACGAATGCTTTGGCATACTTCCCCAGCTTGTTCTGCTGTGGCTGTACGACCTGTGCCAATGGCCCAAATCGGTTCGTAAGCAATCACCACTTCTGTCATTTCTTCTGCAGGCACTCCATGCAATCCCATTTCTAATTGGGAATGAATGAACGCCACCGTTTCCCCACTTTCACGTTGATTTAAACTTTCACCTACGCACAGGATAGGGCTCATGCCATGTTGTAAAACAATGCGCACACGCTTATTCACACAACGATCTGCTTCTTTAAAGATAGAACGTCGTTCAGAGTGCCCCACAATTACGTAGGACACGCCTAAGTCCGTCAACATCGAAGGAGATACTTCCCCTGTATAGGCACCAGATTCTTCATGGAACACGTTTTGCGCCCCTACACGAACCTTGGTGTCTTCCGCTAAATCAGCTACAGTGCTGATAGCTGTAAACGGAGGACATACCACCACTTCACAGCTAGCATCCGCCACTAATGTTTTCAATTGTTCTACGAATACAGTAGCTTCCGTATTCGTCATATGCATTTTCCAGTTCCCTGCAATGATCGGTTGTCGCATGATAACCTCCTATGCCTCTTGTAAGGCTGCAATACCTGGTAACACTTTGCCTTCTAAATACTCTAAGGACGCACCGCCACCAGTGGAAATATGAGAAATTTTGTGACTTAATCCACTTTTTTCAATAGCTGCTACAGAATCGCCACCGCCTACAATTGTGGTTGCATTCGCCTCTGCCACCGCTTTCGCTACCGCATTGGTACCAGCTGCGAACACTTCCATTTCAAATACGCCCATAGGACCATTCCAAACGATCATTTTCATCGGTGCCAAAGCCTCTGCAAATAGCTCACAACTCTTCGGACCAATGTCTAAGGCCATCCAGCCCGCTTCAATAGCCGTTGCATCTACTACTTTATGATTTGCAGTTTCACTGAAAGCATCGGCTACAACGAAATCTACTGGTAATAATAAGTTAGTGTTGGTTTCTTTCGCACGAGCGATTAATTCACGAGCTAGTTCAAATTTGTCAGCTTCCACTAAGGAAGTACCCACATTATGACCTTGGGCTGCTATGAAAGTATTTGCCATACCCCCGCCGATGATCAACACGTCTACTTTTGGTAATAAGTTAGAAATGACTTCAATTTTGTCGCTTACTTTAGCGCCACCGATGATGGCTGCAAATGGGTGTTCAGGATGCTCTACAGCACCGCCTACATAGCGAATTTCTTTTTCTAACAAGAAACCAGCTCCCATTGGTAAGTATTTCGTAATCCCTTCCACAGAGGCATGAGCCCGGTGAGATACACCGAAGGCATCATTCACGCCTACTTCCGCTAAATCCGCTAAGGCTTTGGCAAAAGTAGGATCATTTTTTTCTTCTTCTTTGTAGAAACGAAGATTTTCTAATACCACCACATCACCGGACTTCATTTCAGACACGGCTTGCGCTGGGATCTTACCAATGCAATCTTCTACAAAACGAACTGGTTGTTCTAATAATTCACTCAATCGTTTGGCACAAGGAGCTAAGGTAAACTCTGGTTTACGCTCTCCTTTAGGGCGACCTAAATGAGAGGCAATCACTACCTTCGCACCTTGGTCAATCAAATGACGCAAGGTAGGTAATGTGGCACGGATACGAGTGTCATCAGTGATAACACCGTCTTTCAAAGGTACATTAAAATCAACTCGTACAAATACAGTTTTATTTGCTACATTCATATTTGCTAGTGAAAGTTTCATACTATCTCCTATGTATATACAATAAACATGCCAAAAAGGGACTACCCTCGTAGTCCCCGGCAGAGATTATAAGCCTCGTTTGCTCATGTACACAGCTAGGTCAACAATACGAGAGGAATAGCCCCACTCATTGTCATACCAAGCTACTACTTTTGCCATATTGCCTTCCATCACCATTGTCAAGTCTGCATCTACGATAGAGCTACGAGCATCACCATTGAAGTCTTTGGATACTAATGGCAAATCAGATACGCCAAGAATACCTTTTAACTCACCTTCAGCTGCTTTGCGGAATGCCGCATTGATGCTTTCTTTAGTTGCTTCTTTTTCAAGTTCTACTACTAAGTCTGTTACAGACACATTTGGAGTAGGTACACGAAGAGCAAAGCCATTTAATTTACCTTTTAATTCAGGTAATACTAATGCCACTGCTTTTGCTGCACCTGTTGTAGTAGGAATAATGGACATCGCTGCTGCACGAGCACGACGTAAGTCTTTGTGTGGTGCATCCAATACACGTTGGTCATTTGTGTAAGAGTGCACTGTTGTCATCATACCACGTTTGATACCAAATTCTTGATGCAATACTTTTGCAAATGGAGCTAAACAGTTTGTAGTACAACTTGCATTAGATACTACATGATGTGTAGCTGGATCATATTCACTTTCATTGACACCCATTACGATGGTTTTATCTTCATCTTTACCTGGTGCGGAAATGATTACTTTTTTAACAGTGCCCCCTAAATGAGCTGCTGCCTTTTCACGAGAACGGAACACTCCCGTACATTCGATAACCACTTCTACCCCTTCGGAGGACCAGTCTAATTTTGCTGGATCACGGTCACAGAATACACGTGTTTTTTTGCCGTCTACTACTAAATATTCGCCTTCTACAGACACGTCACAGCTTAAGTTGCCATGAATTGAGTCATGTTTAAACAGTAAAGCGGAACCTTCAATATCACCAGTATCATTAATGGCTACTACTTCCACATCTGGGTTGTTAAGAGCCGCGCGCATGACGCATTTACCAATACGACCAAAGCCATTAATACCAATCTTCACTGCCATAATCAATTCCTCCTAATAATTCTTGTACTATATAAGTTGTTATAACTCTATTTTACAAGAATAGAGGGGTTGGTGCAAGTTTTTTGTACCTGTAAGTAGACGACAAAAAACCGGAGCAATACAGAGTATCGCTCCGGTAAAATTATATAATTTATTATCTTGTAGTATTTATATTACACAATCCAGTGATTCAGTTAATATTCAGCATAAATCAATAAATCACCTTGTTACTGACTCAGATAAGATTGACATTCCTCAACAGTAAATGTACAATTAAAATACAAATTGGGCTATGAATCCCAAAACTGACTTCATATTATCCTTTGGGATAAAAAGAAAAGCGTTCCTTATTGGAGCGCTTTTTTGTTGTTATACAACGATATATTTATTGTAACAAAGGTTGATCTTCTTTTTCTATTTTTCCACAAACATTTTTTACCATCTTATATACCATTACTTTTTGCGAATCTTTTCAATATTTCCTCATCACTTTTATGATCTTCTGGATTTCTAGAAAAGCAAAAACTTATCGATTCATCATCTTTAAATTTCTCATACAGCGACGCTCGAAGAAGCCTTATTTTATCTGAATTATAATTACTTCTTTTCTTTCCAACTGCATTTCTTTTAACATTTTTACAGTATATTTTTTCTGGATCCTCTGCATCATTTAAGCTTAATGCTTTTATCATAGCATCTATTTCTAACTTAGATATTACTTCTCGTACATTGATAGGGACACATTGTCCAAAATAGTTTATAAAAGCACTCAAGATAGTTCCAAGATTGACAGAATATTCTATTCCAAAATATTTCCTCATAGTTTTGACATCTATAAATAACTGTTTACTATTAGCCTCACATATCAAATTATCAGACAAATCATCTGCTCGCATAAATTGAAGTTCAACCAGTGCATATAAGTGTTTCTTTTCTTCTTTTGTAAGAAATCTCTTTACTAAAACAACATATTCTACATGCTTATAACAAAAAGTGAAACTAGTGATTGTCCAGCCAAGTTTTTCCATGTCTGCTTTTAATTTTTTTAGATTTTCGAGCATGCTTAGACCTCATTATCTATTATATTATTGCTAGTTTATCCATATACTATACTTTATCAAACTAATGCTATTATTATTCAACATTGATGATCCAGTTGCCTATTAAATATCAAATAGAAAGCTAAGGTTTTATTTTTTGTAAAGTTCCTTTTCAGCTGCATTCATAATATCATCAGCAAACTTACTTATTAAAGAAACTATTTCAGTATGAAATCCTATATAATCTGAAGGCGTAGTAATACCGTATAGTTGGTCAATTCGTTCACCATGAGCTACTTTATTTCTGTTTTTAAGTAACCGTTCATCTATCAATATTTTTTTTAAATCATAAGAGCCACCTTCTATACCTATTGTAGTCATAATTTGTTGAAATGTTTCCATTTTTAGATTACTATTTGTTGTTATAACGTTCTTATACGGAATATCTGATGACTCATTTTTCTTTGCAAATATTTCATCAATCATCTGTCCATAAAGCGTTGCTTTTTTTGTTTTCATTAATTTCGCTAATAAAGATTTTATTTCTATTGCTAAAAAATTGGATTTTAGTTCATTATGCTTTAAATGCAAATTAGATACATATATAAGATAATATTCTGCCAATGTTTTAATTGAACCTTCCCAATGTGCATATAAAAAAGTTATACCGGCGCGAATAGCACGTGATTGCTCACTATCACTTTTCGTCATAGATGATTCAACATCAAGTTTTATTGCTGTTAATTCTTTTTTTCTCCATGCTAAATCTTCATCAATTCTTTCTTTTAACTCTAATAAGCTTTTAACGTTCATATCGAAAGAACTCTTTTCCAAAAATTGTTAATTCTTTAAACCTCGGTACTGCTCTTACACCTTTCCCCATACATTCTTCATATTTTTTTTGCTCATAAAAGCTTCTAATCTTATTTTTTAGAATCTCATTATCATAATTAAGCAAATCATCTATATTATGATATATACCAACTGCAATTCCTTGGAAAGCACCTACTAAAAACGCACCTTTATGTTTATTATCAGTATATTTTTTAAACGAATCTTCTCCTAATAAACTATTTAACAGTTTAAATGTTTTATTAAAATTATCTCGAATAGTATCATACTGTTGTTCGTTCAACCGCTCAATAAATTTCAACGTTTCTTTATCCAATAATTCCTTTAAATCATCATATACAGGGATATTAGCAAAATCCATTTTTACTGATATTAAAAGTCTTAAAATTAATTCTAACTTAAACTGTTCATCTTCCTTTCTATCAGTTATAGCTACACACTGATTAAAATCTTCATTTCTAGCTAAATCTTCTAAAAACATATAAAATTTTCTGTTAGTCATAATCATTAAACAGTTCCTTACCTCTTGATCAGATAATTTAGAACCTCCCGTATTAATTCTCTGAAACAATTCATATTTTGTATTAGGATCACTTTCTTTACAATAATAATATCTATTCTTGCCCGCTTAAATGCAAGTTGTTGTTCCTTAGTAAACGACTTCTCTTCATTCTCTTGATTATTCCACATCATCCCTTCAAACGATGGTAAATAATCTGTTTTCTTCAAAACCAAAGATGGAACTTTATTACCATCATCATCTTTAAATATTCCAACAAATTGGAAAATTGTAGACAATCGTTGAACCCCATCAATTATATCCCATACTCCCTCATCATTTTGACTTACAAAAATCGATGGTATTGGTATATTTAACATAATAGATTCTATTAGTTTAGTCTTTTGGTGCTCACTCCACCTAAATACCCTTTGAAATTCTGGGTGTATATCCATTTCACCATCTTTATATATATTAATTAGTTCACCTATTGACATTTGATATGCATCACGAAAAATTTTACTTGATCGTTCACTTATTTCATCTTGTAAACTCATTTTAACCTCCATTTGCTAATATCAAAATTTTTAATATCATTTACTGTTATTCGTATAGAGCTTCCACTAATTTGTATTCCTACATTTTTAACATATTTCAAAAATTCCTCACTTTCTAAAATTTCTTTTGCTTTACTTAAATCTATATTAGATTTAGGTACAATATAAATTCCAGAGTAGGGAACAGTTTCCTTACCAAGTTCATAAATAGCTACTTTTTTCGTTATAATAGATGACATCAGTAGCTTCTCTCTATTTATATGATTTAAAGCTTGTGTTCTACCATATTCAAACCAATTGGCAGTATTATCTAAGTTCCTTTTTTCTAACTTCTTTTTATAATTTAGAAGGTGTTTTATTACGCCAGGATACTCTTTTGCAATAAGTTCATTATCAAACCGTTTTATAACGCCCTCTTGATAAGCATACGGAAAAATTATCATCTCTTCCTTCCCTTTTCCTAATGACCTAGGGCTAGCAGCTGGTTTTATGAGTTCTTTTTCTATAGATATATTATTAACTACATAAAAATCTTTTATTTTTTGATATTCTTTTATAACAAATGCTTCATTCAATAATGTAGCTACACTAGATGCTGCTATAAAAAACTCAGAAAATAAAATTCCTTTCCCTTTATTGTTGGCACCAAATATCCATTTATCACCTAAATTCTTTTTATTAATATTTGTACTATCATTATTTTTTACATTACAATAATTAATAAAATTGGTTTTATT